>NZ_JAPFQV010000105.1:0-11261 GCF_033804685.1 Micromonospora sp. RTP1Z1 | reverse complement strand
GTCCCGGCTACCCGGGCCACGCGAACCACGTCCACGTGGACTCCCGTCGAGAGAACAACAGCGACCGTTCGTCGAACACGACGACCTGGTCCGCGCCGAACTGCGGCGTCGGCAACTGAGCCAGCCGACGTCGACGGCGGCCCGACGCAGGGGTGGGGGACCCTGCGGCCGGGCCGCCGTCGTGCCACCCCGGGTCACGCACTGTCGGGCGTACCCCCGATCAGCTCGCCCGGGGCCAGCGCGGCGTGGTGGCGGGGGACGCCACCGGCCGACCGGTGCCGCCGGGCCGGATGGCGGGCCGCACCCCAGGTGCGACGACCCGGCCGGCCTGACCGCGCGGGGACTGGTGGACCGGGACCGACGGACGCGCGGACGTCGGCCCGGTCAGCACGAACGGGAAGGGCACGTGCACGAACGGGTTGCCGTGCCGCACCAGCGCGTCGATCTGCCGCTCGTTGAGGCCGTGGGCCTCCAGCACCCGCCGGCCCCAGCGGTGCAGCCTGCAGGGGTACGCGGCGCTGTCGTTGCGGCACTTCGGTCCGGCGGGCCACTCCTCGGCGGCGTGCACCACCACCGCCCGGACCGCGAGCCGGACGTCCTCAGGGGTCAGCGGCGCCGGGACCGGCACCTCGCCCAGGATCTGATCGATGGGATCCGTCGACTGCTCACCAACTCGCACGGCAGGCCTCCCGCAGCTCGGCAGCGGTGCGGCTGACCCGCCGCACCGCATCCTCGCCCAGTGGTACGGCCCCCGTCCGGCAGGAGTTCAATCCCGGCCTGCCTCGTCACGGGAACCCGGTAGCGTTTCGGGCAGGACAGCGAGGCCGGGAGCATGCGATGACCGAGCGGCAGCCGTACCGGGTGGTGGCCCGCCATCCGGGCTACGAGCTGCGCCGCTACCCGCCCCACCTGGTGGCCGAGGTGCGGGTCGAGGGCGACTTCGCCACCGCCGGCAACGAGGCCTTCCGACCGCTGGCCCAGTACATCGGCGGGGCCAACCGGTCCCGGCGGCAGATCGGGATGACCGCGCCGGTGGTACAGGTGCCGGACGGGGCGGAGAAGATCGAGATGACCACCCCGATGGTTCAGGAGGAGGGCGACCGGCCCGGCTGCTGGCTGGTGCGGTTCGTCATGCCGGCGAGCTTCACCGCGGCGACGCTGCCCGAGCCGGAGGATCCCCGGGTCACCACCCGGGAGATCCCCGAGCAGCTCGTCGCCGCGACGCGGTTCTCCGGCCGGTGGACCACCCGGGCGTTCGTGGAGCGGGCCACCGCGCTGGGCAGGGCGGTCACCGACAACGGGTTCCAGCCGGCTGGCGCGGTCCGGTACGCCCGCTACGATCAGCCGTGGAAGCCGTGGTTCCTGCGCCGTAACGAGGTCCTGCTCCCCGTCGTCGAATAGGTCGGCGGCCGGCGCGGTCGCCGGGTCACCCCTAGACTCCCGGTGGTCCCGCCCCCACCCCAGATGGGAAGTCCCGTGCGTCGCTGGCCCGCCGCCCTGGCCCTGGTCCTGCTGCTCGCCGGCTGCGGCGGCGGAATCGAACGGACGGCACAGCCGCCGACCTGGCAGACCGCCTCGCCGACGGCCCCGGCCCCGGCCACGCTGACGGCGAAGGAGGCCAAGGGCCGCTACCTGGCGATCGTGGCGCCGTACAACACGGCGCTGGAAAAGCTGACGGAGGCGCTGAAGGCCGGCCGGCCGTGGCGTACGGTCCGCACCCTGGCCCGTACGGTCGCCACCACCAACGCCGCCCACGCCGAGCAGCTGCGGACGACCGCCTGGCCGGCGGAGACGCAGGCCCCGGTCGCGGCGCTGGTCAAGGAGAACGACCTGGCGCTGCGGCACTGGAAGCTGGCCGGCGAGGCGACGAGCGCCGCGGCGTTGATGCGGGAGATCCGCGCGGCCGCCGCGCACGACGGCGGCGCGCAGGCGAACAAGGTACGCGCCACCCTCGGCCTGCCCGTCTACACGAAGCCCTGACCGCCGACCTCACCGATGGGCGGTCTGCGCCGGCCGCGGGGCGCCCGTTACCGTTCCCCGTCTGGGGAGGTACCGGTGTACGTCGTATCAGTGATCAATTACAAGGGCGGGGTGGGCAAGACCACCATGACCGCCAACCTCGGGGCCGAGCTGGCCAACCGGGGGATGAAGGTGCTGCTGATCGACCTCGATCCGCAGGCCAGCCTGACGTTCAGCTTCTACGAGCCGGACGACTGGCGGGACCGGCTGCGCGACGACCGGACGGTCAAGCGCTGGTACGACGAGCTGCGGGGGGACTCCCCTGTCACCCTCGGCGAGCTGGTGGTCTCCCCCGGCGCGGCGAACGCGCACCTCAAGGGCGCCGGCCGGCTGGACCTGATCGCGTCCCACCTCCAGCTCGTGGACATCGACCTGGCGCTGGCCCGGAGCGTGGCCGACGGGGACGAGTACGACGCCGAGCTGTACCGGGTCCGCGGGTCGCTCGACGAGGGGCTGCACGACGAGGCGCTGGACCCGTACGACCTGGTGCTGATCGACTGCCCGCCGAACTTCAACGTGGTCACCCAGTCGGCGATCATCGCCAGCGACCACCTGCTCATCCCGGCGAAGGCCGACTACCTGTCCACGCTCGGCATCGACTACCTGCACGGCAACATCCGGGAGCTGGTCGACCGGTACAACGCGGACTCCCGCCGGTTCGCGAAGATCCGTCGGCACCACAAGGTCGCGCCGGGGATCGCCGGCGTGGTGTTCACGATGATCCAGCTCATGGCGCAGCGGCCGATCGCCGCCCACCAGGGCTACATGGACCAGGTGCGGGCGCTCGGCGTACCGGTCTTCCCGACCGCGCTGCGGGAGAACGTCACGCTCTTCGCCACGAACACCCCGCGCGGGGTGCCGGTGGTGCTACGGGACCGGGTCACCGCACCGCCGGTCCGCGACGAGCTGCGGCAGATCACCACCGAGTTCCTCGCCCACCTCCAACCGGCCGGAGCCACGGCATGACCGAGCCTTCGCTCACCGTGCTGGCCCGGGTGGCCGAGTTCCTCACCGGTCTGTCCGCGGCGGACGTGGCCGCGCTGGCCGAGGGGCGGGCCCGGCTCGCGTTGCTCCCGACCCGCGACCCCGCGCCGCCCCGACCCGCGGTCTCCCCCGACCCGGCCGTCGCCCCCGCAGCGGCTGTCGTCGGCCCGGCGGAGCCGGTGGAGGCGTCCGCCGGGGCGGTGGAGCGCGCGCACGCCGCGCTCGCCGCCATGTCGCGGCGCGACGACGGTACGGCGTACCTGGCGTCGTGGACGACGCGGGAGCTGCGGGCGCTGGCGGCGCGGACGGGGCTGCGCGGGGTGACCGGGCTGCGGAGGATGGAGCTGGTCGAGCGGATCGTCGACCGCACCATCGGCTTCCGGCTCGACTCCACCGCCATCCGCCAACGCTGACCTGTAACGCCGAGCTGCGGCCCCGACCGCCTAGGCTGCACAGCGACGGACCTCGACGGTGTGGAGACCCGGATGACCGACGGCACGACCCGGCACGTCGCCCTGCTGCGCGGCGTCAACGTCGGCACCACCCGGCTCGCCATGGCCGACCTGCGCCGCCTCGTCGCCGGCCTCGGCCACGAGGACGTGAAGACGTACCTGCAGAGCGGCAACGTGGTCTTCACCAGCACGGCGACGGACACCGCGAAGCTGGCGCGGGGCATCGAGCGGGCGCTCGCCGACGAGCTGGGACTCGACGTGCCGGTGCAGGTCCGCACCGGCGCCGAGCTGGCGGCGGTCGCCGAGGGCAGCCCGTACGCCGACCGGCAGGACGACCCCACCCGGCTGCTGGTGGCCTTCCTGGCGGCACCGGCCGCGAAGCCCCGGGTGGCCGAGCTGACCGTGCCGGCCGGCGAGAACGTCGAGTACACGGTGGCCGGTCGGGAGATCCACCTGCACTTCCCCGACGGCGGGTACGGCCGGACGAAGTTCACCAACGCGTACCTGGAGAAGAAGCTCGGCGTGGTGGCGACCACCCGCAACTGGAAGTCGGTGTGCGCGCTGCGCGACCTGGCGACGGACTGAGCCGCGAGTCCACCGTCCGGTCGAACTTCACCTTTTCGATCTTGTCCGGTGGCCCGCAGCCCCGGTACGCTCCCGGCCGCTACCGTTTCCGTGAAAGGACCACAGTGACCGCTACTGCTTCCGCCACCGCCCAGAAGTCCTGGCTGGTCGCCGTTCTGCTCTGCTTCTTCGTCGGCGTGCTCGGCGTGCACCGCTTCTACGTCGGCAAGGTCGGCACCGGCGTCCTGCAGCTGGTCACCTTCGGCGGTCTGGGCATCTGGACCCTGATCGACTTCATCCTGATCCTGGTCGGGTCGTTCAAGGACAAGCAGGGCCAGCCGCTCGCCAAGTGAGCACCGCGCGGAGGGGCCGGGATCGGACGATCCCGGCCCCTCCGCCGTACGCCTGGAAGTGGCACGCGGTGTGCCACCGCGATCTGGGGATGACCGACTTGTCGCAGATCACCCTGGCTGGGCCGTGAGGAAACCGCCTGGCCGGGTAGGACATCGGAGTGGCACGTCCCGAGAGCGTGGAAGCGCTTCCGGGCACCCCCGACGATGGGAGAACCAGCGGAATGGCCGCGAACACGATTCCCGACATCTCACTCAACGACGGCAACACCATCCCGCAGTTCGGCTTCGGGGTCTTCCAGATCGAGCCGAAGGACACCGTGGCGGCGGTCGGCAAGGCCCTGGAGGTCGGCTACCGGCACATCGACACCGCCCAGATGTACGGCAACGAGGCCGAGGTGGGGCAGGCGGTCCGCACCTCCGAGCTCGACCGCGGCGAGGTCTTCGTCACCAGCAAGCTGAACAACGGCTTCCACCGGCCCGACGACGCCCGCAAGGCGTTCGAGTCGACGCTGCAGGCGCTGAAGTTCGACTACCTCGACCTGTTCCTGATCCACTGGCCGCTGCCCACCCTGTACGACGGCGACTTCGTCTCCACCTGGAAGGTGCTGGAGGAGTTGCAGCGCGACGGCCGGGTCCGGTCGATCGGGGTGTCGAACTTCCAGGTGGCGCACCTGGAGCGGCTGGCCGCCGAGGCGGACGTGGTGCCGGCGGTGAACCAGATCGAGGCGCACCCGTACTTCGGCAACGAGGAGGTGCGCGCGTACGACAAGGCGCACAACATCGTGACCGAGGCGTGGTCCCCGATCGCGCAGGGCAAGGTGCTCGACGACCCGACCATCGTCGACATCGCCCAGCAGGTCGGCCGCACCCCCGCCCAGGTGGTGCTGCGCTGGCACGTGCAGCGCGGCGACGTGGTCTTCCCGAAGTCGACCACCCCGAAGCGGATCGAGGAGAACTTCCACATCTTCGACTTCGCGCTGGACGACGCGGCGATGGACCGGATCACCGGACTGGACAAGGGCGAGGCCGGCCGCCAGGGCCCGAACCCGGACGTGTTCGACTACGTACCGAGCTGACGCGAGACGCGCGGAAGGGGGCCCGGCGCGGGCCCCCTTCCGCGCGTTCGGGGCAAGTCCTTACGAGACTGCTACGGAGCGCTCTGGTGACCGCTTGACTTCGCGTGCGCTCGAAGGGACAGGGTGGTCGGCGTCGGCTCTCATCCCACGGGGAGGACACCCATGAGATACCGCACGATCGGCACCGACCCGGCCACCTGCCGCGAGGTCAGCGTGCTCAGCCTCGGCGCGATGCTCTTCGGCACCGCCACCGACGAGCCAACCTCGTACGCCATCCTCGACCGGTACGTCGAGGCCGGCGGCACGTTCATCGACACCTCGGACAACTACGCGTTCTGGCAGAACGGCGGCCAGGGCGGGGAGAGCGAGGAGCTGCTGGGCCGGTGGCGGCGCAGCCGGGGCGTCGGCGACGAGATCGTCGTCGCCACCAAGCTCGGCGCGCGGCCCCTGGCCCCCGGCACCAGCTACGTCGACAACCCGGAGGGCCTGTCGGCGAAGGTGATCCGGGAGTCCGCCGAGCGCAGCCGGGAACGGCTCGGCATGGACCGGCTGCACCTGCTCTACGCCCACATCGAGGACCGGACCGTGCCGCTGGAGGAGACCGTCACGGCGTTCGCCGAGCTGGTCGGCGAGGGCACGGTGGGCCTGCTGGGGGCGAGCAACCACCGGGTCTGGCGGGTGGAGCGGGCCAGGGCGCTCGCCGCCACGGCCGGCCTGCCCGGGTACGAGGTGCTCCAGTACCACCACAGCTACCTGCAACGGCGGTTCGACGTGCCCAGCGAGCTGGACCCGGACGGCGACGTCGGCGCGGTCGGCCCGGACCTGGCCAGCTACCTGCGCGCCGAGCCGCAGCTGACGCTGGTCGCCTACTCGCCGCTGATCAGGGGCGGCTACACCCGAGCCGACCGGCTCGGCCCCGCGTACGACCTGCCCAGCACTCCCGGCCGGCTGGCCGCGCTGCGGGAGGTGGCGGCGCAGACCGGGGCGACGGTGAACCAGGTGGTGCTGGCCTGGCTAATGGGCGGCGACGTGCCGTCGATCCCCCTGGTGGGCGCATCGTCGGTGGCGCAGCTCGACGAGAGCCTGGCCGCGGTGGACCTGGGGCTGACCGCGGAGCAGCAGGCCCGGCTGGACGCGGCGCACTGACCCGGATACCGAGGGGCGGCGGCATCGGCGGCCGCCCCTCGGCGCTACGCCGTCAGGTCGATGCGCCAGTCGTTGGAGCGCATCAGGTGGCCCGGCGGGTATTCGAACTCGGTCTCGCCGAGCAGGGTGAAGCCGGCCTTGCGGCAGACCGCGTTCGACGGCGGGTTGTCGACCGACGGGTAGGCGTGCGCCCACCGCCGATCGCCACGCGCCGCGGCCGCCGCGATCACCGCGCGCACCCCCGCGGTCGCCAGCCCTCGCCCCTGGTACGCGGGCAGCACCGCCCAGCCCATCTCGTAGACCTGCTCGCCGCGCCACTCGCGGTCCCAGTAGCCGACGCTGCCGACCTTCACCCCATCGGCCAGCACGATGGTGAACAGGTGCCCGCTGCGCGGGCCGGGACCGCGCAGGTACCGCTCGTGCCGGGCGATCACCTGCTCGTCGGTCTCCGGGCCCCCGGTGTGCGCGCGGACCTCGGGCGCGTTGAGCTGTCGCAGCAGCTCCAGGTCGCCCTCGTTCCACGGCTCGATGCGCACCTCGGTCATTTCGCTCCCGTTCTCGCGACGGCTCATTGAAGCAGCCGCCACCGACGATTCCGTGCACCTCACCCTCGAGCGCGCCCGTTGCCCTTGCCGCTAGATCAAAACTCGCGGGGTGCCGGCCGTCGTCTCGCGCCTGAAGGGTGAAGCCCGACCGAGGCGGGAGGGGAGCATGACGCCGCTGAGGCTTGCTGTGATCATCGGCAGCACCCGTGAGGGACGGATGGGCGACCGGATCGGTCGCTGGTTCGTCCACCAGGCGCAGCAGCGCGACGGGATGACGGTGACCGTCGTCGACCTCGCCGCGTACGACTTCCCCGCCAGCTATCCGGCGGAGCCGACCGCGACGATGCGGTCGTTCGCGCAGCAGGTGAGCCGGGCGGAGGCGTTCGTCGTGGTCACCCCCGAGTACAACCACAGCTTTCCGGCCTCGTTGAAACAGGCGATCGACTACGCGTACGACGAGTGGCAGGCCAAGCCGGTCGGCTTCGTGTCGTACGGCTGCCGCTCGGTCGGCCTGCACGCGGTCGACCAGCTCCGGACGGTCTTCACCGCCCTGCACGCCGTGACGGTACGCGACATGGTCGGCGTCGACCTGCTCTGCGGCGAGCCGACGCCGCAGGTCGAGGACCAGCTGCGCCAGGACTCCCGGGTCCTGCTCGACCAGCTCTGCTGGTGGGGTCTGGCGTTGCGCGACGGTCGCGCGGCGCGCCCGTACGTCTCCTGAAGGTGGAAGAGGAAGGTTGCGACCATGAGCAAGCGCACCACCGGTCTGGCCGTCGAGGCCGACGGCCTGACCCGGTCGTTCGGGGAGACCCGCGCGCTGGACGGAATCGATCTTCAGGTCCCCGCCGGCACCGTCTACGGGCTGCTCGGCCCGAACGGCGCCGGCAAGACCACCGCGATACGGGTGCTGGCGACGCTGCTGCGCCCCGACGGCGGCCGGGCGCGGGTCTTCGGCCATGACGTCGTGGCGGAAGCCGACGCCGTTCGCGCCCGGGTCAGCCTCACCGGCCAGTACGCCTCGGTCGACGAGGACCTGACCGGCCTGGAGAACCTGGTGCTCCTCGGTCGGCTGCTCGGGCTGGGCAAGCTGGCCGCCCGCCAGCGGGCCGAGAGCCTGCTGGCCGCGTTCGGTCTGACCGAGGCGGCCGGCCGCCAGGTCAAGAAGTACTCGGGTGGCATGCGGCGGCGCATCGACATCGCGGCGAGCATCCTCAGCACCCCCGACCTGCTGTTCCTTGACGAGCCGACGACGGGTCTGGACCCGCGCAGCCGCAACCAGGTGTGGGAGATCGTCCGGGCGGTGGTGGCGCACGGCACGACGGTGCTGCTGACCACGCAGTACCTGGACGAGGCGGACCAGCTCGCCGGGCGGATCGCGGTGGTGGACCACGGCAAGGTGATCGCGGAGGGCACGCCGGGCGAGCTGAAGTCGTCGGTCGGTTCCGGCACGGTCCATGTGCGACTGCGCGACCCGGGGCAGCGGCCGGAGGCCGAGAAGGTGCTCCAGGCCGCACTCGGCGTGCCGGTGCAGCTCGAACCGGATCCGGTGGCGATGACGGCCCGCGTCGGCGGAGACGGCTCCGACCTCGACGCCAGCGAGCAGGCAGCCCGGGCGCTCGGGGAACTGGCCCGCGCCGGCATCGTGGTCGACGACTTCTCCCTCGGCCAGCCGAGCCTGGACGAGGTTTTCCTGGCCCTGACCGATCACCCCGCCGTCGGGGCCGACGAGCGGGACGACCAGCTGGAGGCAGCCCGATGAGCAACGCCGCTACCACTACCGGACGGGCCCCGTCCGTCTACGTGCCGTCCGCCGAGGCGCTGGCGACCGTCCTCGCGCCCGGCGCGCGACCGCCCCGGCCGAGCGCGCTGTCGGCGTCGCTCACCTTCGGCTGGCGGGCGCTGCTGAAGATCAAGCACGTGCCGGAGCAGCTGTTCGACGTGACGGCGTTCCCGATCATCATGGTGCTGATGTTCACGTACCTGTTCGGCGGTGCCCTCGCTGACAGCCCGCGGGACTACCTGCAGTTCTTCCTGCCCGGCATCATGGTGACCAGCGTCGTGATGATCACGATGTACACCGGCGTCGGCCTGAACACCGACATCGAGAAGGGCGTCTTCGACCGGTTCCGGACGCTGCCGGTCTGGCGGCCGGCCGCGCTGGTCGGCATGATCTTCGGCGACGTGCTGCGCTACGTCCTCGCCGCCCTGGTCATCCTCGGTGTTGGGCTGGCGCTCGGGTTCCGGCCCGACGGCGGGCTGCTCGGCGTGCTGGCCGGGATCGGTCTGCTGGTGGTGTTCTCGTTCGCGTTCTCCTGGGTCTGGACGTTCTTCGGGCTGATCCTGCGCAGCGAGAAGTCGGTGATGGGGGTCAGCATGATGGTGCTGTTCCCGCTGACCTTCCTGAGCAACGTGTTCGTTGACCCGGGCACCATGCCGGGCTGGCTCCAGGCGTTCGTCAAGGTCAACCCGATCACCCACCTGGTGGCGGCGGTGCGGGCGGCGATGGCGGGATCGTCCGACCCGACGAACACCATGTGGCTGCTGCTGTGGACCGCCGGCTTCGTGGTGGTCTTCGGCACGCTGACGATGTACCGCTACAACCGCCGCTGAATTCGACGGGAACGGGGGTACCGCCGCGTCCCGGGCGGCACCCCCGTCGTCGTCGCACCCGCTGCTGCCAGACTGGGCGCATGTCGGTTGCCAGCAAACTTCAGATCAAGCCGGGACAGCACGTCGTGGTGCTGCGGAAGCCTGACGATGTGGAGATTGAAGGCACGTCGGGTGGTGTGGTCGAGGACGTGGCCTCCGCCGACGGGGCCCTGGTCTTCGTGACTGCCGCAGCGGATCTCTCCACCCCCGACGTGGAAGCAGTCCTGGCCCTCGCCCGACGGGATGTCCTGGCCTGGGTGGCCTACCCGAAGGGCGGCCAACTCGGTACCGACCTCAACCGGGACCGGCTCGCGGCCCTCATCAGCCAGCGAGGGGTCCAACCGGTGCGCCAGATCTCCGTCGACAGCACCTGGTCCGCGCTGAGATTCCGCCCCGCCTGATCAGCAGACGTCGTTGAGCGCTGCTGGCTAGAGGTGCCAGGGCGGCGGCTCGGCGGGGAGGTAGCGGCAGGTGCTGCCGGTCGAGACGGTGTCGCGCAGGTGGGCAGCCAGCGCGGGGTGGCGGTCGTCGAGCCGGCGCAGCGTGTCCCGGATGCGGGCGGTCACGGTCTTGCGGGCCCGCTCGGCCTCGTCGCCGAGGCGGCGGCTGCGGCCCGCAAGCCCGGCCGCGGCGCGCAGCTGGTCGAGCAGCGCCGCGCGCTCGGCGTCGAGGGCGGCCAGCTTCGACTCGTCGCCCCGTGCGGCGGCCCGGTCGATCTCGTCGTCGAGGCGTTGCAGGTGGCGCCGGTAGCGGGCCTTCGCCTCGTCGTCGAGGACCGGGTCGCCGCCGAGCCGGCGGGCGGCGGCGAGTTCCGGGCCGGCGGCAGGGTCCAGCAGCTCGACCGCGGGCACGTCGACGCCGGGCCGGCTCAGCAGCAGGCGCAGGTCGTGCAGGCCCTTGGCGTCGGGCAGGTGCGCGACCGAGCCGGCGTACGCGAGCTGCCAGACCGGGCCGTCGCGGCGGAACTCGTAGTCGACGACGGGAGTGGCGACAGATGTCGCTACCGCGGCGGCAGCCTCGGCGGATCGCCGCCCGTCCGCGGGCGCGGCAGTTGCGTCGCCCGGTCCGGCCGTTGGCGGCGCTGCCGCCGGGCCGCCCGTGGCGCCGGGGTCCGCGCCCACGCCGCCCAGCCGCTGCAGCACCTGCGCCATGCCGAGCGCACGCGCCTGGTCTGCGGTGGCGGCGCGCAGCTCGGCTGCTGCGGCCGCGTCGCCCAGGCGACCGCGCCCCGTCAGGGCGTCCACCAGGCCGGTGCGGGCGATCAGCGACCAGGGGCGGGCGCCCATCCGGTCGGCGGCGTCGCGGGCCGCCTCGAAGCCGGCGATCGCGTCGTCCCAGCGCTGCTGCGCGGCGTCGACGAGGGCGAGCCAGTGGTCGACCGGGCCGCTGATGTCGCAGCCGAAGAGCGCCGCCATCCATTGCCCGCGGTACGGCAGCAGCGCCTCCCGCGCCTGCGCGCAGCAGCGCTGGGAC
>NZ_JAPFQV010000104.1:0-12067 GCF_033804685.1 Micromonospora sp. RTP1Z1 | reverse complement strand
GATGCCGGTGAAGATACGATGAGACAAGGCCGTGCGGGCCCATCCTGACGTCACAATCATGATCGTCCCGCACGGCCACCTTCATGATCGACCCGGGTCTTTCCTCTACCGCGCACCAAGCCGTAAGAGATTCCGCTGACGCCCACCGCGATGGCCCAGGCCCTGGCGCGAGCCCAGGTCAGATCGTCGAGGTCCAAGGTGTTCCAGTAAGCCTGTCGTGCTTGGGGCGGCAGGTCCCAGACGGTGGAGTGTTCGGCGTCGGGAAAGCCGACCGACAGGCCTCCGAAATCGATGACCGCGTGAAGCTTGCCCTCCTGCACCAGGAGGTTGGTGGGCTTGAGGTCGCCGTGAAGCCACACGTGTGGTCCGGAAGGCTCAGGCAGGGCGAGCGCGGCGCCCCACAACCGTTGCAGAGTCTCGACGTCGAGCTCCGCATCAACCATGGTCCGACAGTCTTCGAAACACGTGCCAATCCACTGGTCGCAGGCCCGCAGGCGGCCTCCGCGGTACCAGCTGAGGTCACCCGTGCGAGTCGCTCCCATCAGGTCGATGTTGTGGAGCTCCCGCACGAACGCCGCCAGGTCGGTTCCGAAGGCGGCCCAGTCCTGGACAGTGTCCGGCTGGGCTTCGTTCCCGTCGATCCAGCGGTAGACCGACCAAGAAAGGGGGAAATTTGTGGTGGGCGTGCCGACATGGACCGGCTCCGGGACCGGACACGCGAGCAGCGGCGCCAGACGAGGAAGCCATTCCTGCTCCTTCCGCCCGGACCGCGCCTTGTCAGCCGTTCGCGGAAGTCGCACGAGCAGGTCGTCACCCAGCCGGTACATGGTGTTGTCCGTGCCCGCGCCCGCCGGCGACAACGATAGGCCGGCCCACTCCGGGCACTGCGCCTCCAGCAGCGACCTGACAACCGCCTCGTCGATCGGAACCTCGTTCTCGTGCAGCGTCACGCCGGGGATCTTTCCGCCGGATGACATGGCAAGCCAGTGATTTCTCGGTCGACTGAACCCAACGCGGCGCGAGACGCGTGGCATGCCCACTGGTCTGGCACTGCCCGCCGCGTTGGGTTCAGGTGTTGTGCGCCTGGCTTGGTCAACGCAGCAATGACCGGGCTGTTGGTGCCAGCCGCAACTGCTGCGGGGGGCGGGTGAGCGTAGTTGACAGAGTCGGTTGCACGTAGTCCCGCCAGTGGTCCGAGCGTTCTACCCGGTACAGGTGGTTGTCGAGATCGGCCCGGCTGGGAAACTGTGCGAACCATACGAAGACGTTCTCGCCGATGCGCACCGGCAGCGCGGGGAAGGTGTTCTCGGCGTGTTCGCTCTGCAGGCACGCCAGCGGCGGTGCGGCTCCAGTCTCGATGAGCACTGGGCGGATCTGACCGTCGAAGAAGTCTATGAATACCTGATCGAATGGGCGGTCGCGGTAGTAGAGCGTGGCCAGGACTACTGACGGCGGCGGTGTGGGGTGGCCGAACGGGGGTCGTACATCGGTGGGGGGCGGGAAGCCTGTACGCGCGGTGACCGGCCGCAGCAGCAGCACGTTGTCGGAGTCGATCATTGTGGCGTTGGCCTGGTCCTTGTGGGTCTTCCAGGCCGGCCCGCCGTAGAAGCGGCCGAGCGCTTCGGCGCGGGATGGCATGTCCTCGAAGCCGCGTAGCCAGACGAACCGGTCGGGGTCGTCCAGGTCGCGGAACTGGGCAATGACTGCCATGCCGGCTGCCTCTTGGGTTTCGACGAACTCTCGGTCGAAGACGTTGATCAACACGTCCCGCTGGCCGGGGTGCAGCGTGTACTGCCGTAGTTCGACGATCGGGTACCGTACGTCATTCATCGACGCCATGCCTCCATTTGTTAGAACACTCATTGTTACAACTAAGGTCGTGGCGACCGGTCGACTAGGGTGAGTCGTCTAGCGCGCCCGTAAGGTCTGGCGCAGTACGTCGGCGATTGACGTGCGCTGAAGTTCACGCCGCAGGGCCTCCTCGACCCCGCCGTAAACGTGGCCTAATGCCGGCCGGATGCCCCTGCCGACCGGACACTCCAGATTCGGCTCAGTGCGGTGCATGCCAAACAGCGGCTCCTGCTCGACGGCGTCGTACACGTCGAGCAGGGTGATCTCCTCCGGGGCGCGGGCCAGGCTCCACCCCGCCCCGGCGCCGTGGCGTACGTCCACCAGGCCCGCCCGGCGCAGGTCGCCGAGGCTGCGCCGGATGATCACCGGATTGGTGTTCACGCTGGCGGCGACCTGGTCGGAGGTCAGCAGCTCTTGGCCGCGCCGCCCGGCCAGCGCCATCCACGCCAGTGCGTGAACGGCGATTGTCAATCGGCTATTCGCTGCCATTGCTCCCCCCTCCCTGTTGTAACAGCTTCCGTTACAGCAGGGAGGCGTGTCAAGTCGACCCCGGATCTCCACGGTGATCGTCTTCAACACCACGCCCGTAGACGTGGCCATGGTGTTGTGTTGTGTGATCAAGTGTGCATCAGTCGTTTTCTTGCAGCCAGTAGACGGAGATGGCGAAGAGCGGATCCGGTCCGTCGTTGCGAATCTGGTGCGGCACCTTGCTCTCGAACGCCGCGACGTCTCCGACGCGTAGAACCGTCGTCTGGTCCGCCCACGTCAAGGTACCGGTTCCCGACACGATGACCCACACCTCGCGCGACCGATGCACATCAAGGTCGTTGGACGTCTTCGGGGCAACTGACCAGCGAGCGACCTCGAACGGGGCGGGCGTCGTCGACGGGAACGGCAGCAGCGCGCGGTGCACCGGACCGCCCTCGGTGAAGTCGTACCAGTGTTCAAACCTTACGGGCCGCTGGTAATAACTGGATTCGTGCTCGACATGTCGTCCAGGTTGCCTCGCCGAAGCTGTTGCGTCTGGCGGCAATCGGACGAGGCGTTGCCGAGGTCGGCGCAAAATGCCAGGTGCCGACGCCGCACCTCCCGCACCTGATAGACGACGCGCATGTTCCCGCGCTCACGATGTCACTCTATGCCGCCGACCGGGCGCTACGGAGCGTCACGGCAAGCGGATCGAGCCGGCGTCCGGTCGTGTCGAAGAGCGGATGCTGCCGGTTGGACAGATGCCCGTTCTTCAGCAGGGCGGAGGGGGCGCGACGACGTGCCGCAGGGAGTATTCAGTACTGGCGTAGGCCCCGCCCTGCAAGGCGGCGGCGTCGATTGGGACGTCCGAACCGGGCACCTTCGCGGCACAACTTTCCGCGTCGTCTACTGGCAGATAGCCGAGCTGTGCCCCGGCGCCGGTATCCCAGAACCTGCGGGTGTTGGCCGAAACGGCATAGGCGGCCAGGAAGTGAACGTCGGATGCCGTGATAGCCGCACGGATGAAGCCGACGCCGTCGCGCGGACTCAACCACGTTGCCAGATGTCGTGCCTCGGTCGGCTCGTCCTCGAAACTGCCGATCCGCAGGCACACCACCGACAGCCCGAACTTGTCAGCGTACAGACGCCCGAGTGCTTCGACGGCAACCTTGCTCACCCCGTAGAACCCGTCCGGCCGAACCGGCGCGTCAGGTACGACAACCTGCCCGACCGGGTAGAAGCCGGTGACACGGTTGCTACTCGCCAGGACAACTCGTCCCACCCTCTGTCGGCGAGCGGCCTCCAACACGTGGTAGGTGCCCAGCACGTTGCTGTCGAGCAAGTCGACCAATGGCGCCTCATCCGGCAGCCCGGCCAGATGCACCACGGGTGTCCGCACCCTCCAGCGCAGCAACTACCGCATCCAGGTCTGCCAGGTCCAGTTGGATCGCCCGCTCCACCGGCGACTGCGCATGCAACAGGACCCGATCGACCAGCACGAGTTGGCCAACCTCATCGCGCAGGTGCTGGCGGACCGCCGAACCGATCCGACCCGCCGCACCCGTGACGACGACCGTGCCCAGACGTGAACTCATGGGCTGCATTGTGGCGGCACGTACCGACAATATGATCAACGCCGATCTCACAAGGGTGACGAATTCCGCCCGTTCACCGAACGCCCGCTTCTATGCCGCTGGTCGCGCGGTCATGCCGAGAAGAGGACATCAGGTGGACTGTTGCTGGTACTCGAAGATGGCACCGATCATTCGGCCGCACGGCCGAGTGCGGCGCGGACCCCGGGCGCCGCCAGCTTCCGGTACATCTCCGCGAGTCGGGTCGGGCTGTACGGGAAATCGTGGCCGATCCACCAGGTCAAGAGCCCGAGTGCCGCGCTGGTGCAGAACTCGGCGACGACATCGACGGGCAGGTCGGAGTCGGCTGCGGTGAGGTGGGGCTCCAGGTGGTCGCGCATCATCGCGGCGATGAGCCGGTGCAGATGGCCGTGCACGAACTCGCTGCCGCGCTTGCCGCATAGGGCCTGGTAGACGCGTCGGTGCCGGTGGGCGTGCCCGAAAATGACCGCGATCGCTGGCTCGGCGTCGGGCGCCGGCATGTCCGGTCGCATCGCGTCGAACTCGCGTCGCAGCTCGTCGCGCAAGCCGTCGAAGCTCGCCACGAGTAGCGCTTCCTTGTCCCGGAAGTGGGAGTAGAAGGTGGACCGGCCCACGTCGGCGCGGTCGAGGATGTCCTGCACGGTGATGCGCTCGTAGCCCTTCTCGAGGATCAACGCGATGAGGGCCTCGTGCAGGATCCGACGGGTGCGGCGGACGCGCCGGTCCAGGTCAACCATGCCGGGCCTCGACTTTCCGAACGGTTTCACGGAACTGTTCGCTAGCGGACGCCTGCCGCTGATTGATTGTTGACCCGCGCCCACGGCGGCCCAGAATACTAGACACGATGTTCGGGATCGAACATACCGTTCAGCGATGGGAAGGGGTTCGGCGATGTACGACCTCCCGGGGTACGTCTGGGCATTGGTGCTCATCGGGGTGATCGGGATCCCGGCCGCCACCTGTGCCGCCCTCTACCGAGGGGCTGTCGCGGCCGGACTGGGCCACCGCACGGCCGCCAGGGTGAGCGTGGCCGCCGGTGCGGTCTGGGGCGGTTGGCTCCTCGTCGGCGGCCTGCTTGCCGGAGCGGGGCTTTTTCGCCGCGACCCGGACGCCGTGCGCCCGTGGTTAGCCCTCGCGTTCGTCGGCGCGCTCACCGCGGCACTGCTCGCCACGCGCATCCCGATCGTGTCGCGGATACTCGCCGCGCCCGGCACCGCGGCCAGGCTGACCCTGCCGCACACGCTGCGGATCATGGGCGTGCTCTTCATCGTTGTGCTCATGCTGGGCGAGTTGCCCGCCGCCTTCGCGATCCCGGCCGGGCTCGGCGACATCGCCGTTGGCCTGGCCGCGCCCGTCGTGGCATGGCGGCTCAGCCGTGGCATGCACCGCACGAACGCCGTGTGGTTCAACGTCATAGGCATCGTGGACCTGGTCGTCGCAGTGGGCATCGGCTATCTCGCCGGGCTCGGACCCACCCAGGTCCTCCACGTGACCCCGTCAACTGAGCCGCTCGCGCTGCTACCACTCGCACTCGTCCCGATCTCCGCCGTCCCGCTCGCGGCCGCCCTCCACGTGATGTCTTTGCGCGCGCTGCGTTCCCCGATCCAACCGGCTGGCATCCAAGCCGCCACGCCCGCCCCGACCGCCGGCTGAGCACACCGACAGGAGTCCGAGATGCGTTCCCTGTACGACGCCCGCACCAAGATGCTCGGCTACTTCGCCCGACCCGACCACTACGACGGCTTCACCAGGCGCCTGCTCGGCACCTACCAGTCCCGGGTCGTCGCGGACGTGGCCACGGCCGGACTGGACGACACGACAAGGATGCTCGACGTCGGCACCGGACCAGGTCGGGTGCCGCTGGCAATCGCCAACGCCGTGCCCGACGTACCCATCGACGGACTCGACCTTTCCCCAAGCATGATCGAATACGCGCGCCGCGCCTCCCGCGCGGCCGGCTTCGACGAACGAGTGACATTCGTGGTCGGCGACGTCGCCGACCTTCCCTACCCTGATCACACCTTCGACCTCATCCTGTCTTCGATGAGCCAACACCACTGGGCCGACCCGCACGCCGGGCTGCGCGAGCTACGCCGCGTGCTACGCCCCAATGGGCGCATCTGGATTTACGACGTCCGCCCCGCCCTACGCCGCGCGATCACCGCTGCCCGCGACATCTTCCCGCCGAACGTCATCCGCAGCGAGACAGTACGCACCGGCCGGCTCCCGATCAGCATCATCGGCAAACTGACCGTCGAGTACACAGGCCCGTGACGATACCGGTGCGCTCCTACGTGGGCTGCCGAGCACTCTTCTAACGGGTTCTGTCAGCCTGCTGGTGCAGGATGGCTCCGGTAGCGGCTGGCGGGTCAGCACTCCTCTCATCTGGCCTTCAAGGTCTTGCGGCAGACCGTGCGCCCGCTGGTCGTGAGGAGGCTGGACAGCTGATGGGATGACGTGCCCCGCTTCTGTGCGGTGAGCACTTGGCCATTAGATCGCTGGGGTCTCTTCCACGCTGCCATGGACGACGCTGTCCGTCGAGGAAGGGGGCGTGATGCTGTTCCTGGGTGACGACTGGGCCGAGGATCACCACGACGTCGAGCTCGTCGACGACTACGGGACCAGGCTGGCCCGCAAACGGCTACCCGAGGGCCTTGAGGGTGTCACCCGACTGCATGCGCTGATCGCCGAGCACATGCCGGCCGAGTGGGCGGATCTCGACCCGGGTGAGGCCGCAGCCAAGGTGCGGATCGGTATCGAGACCGACCGGGGACCGTGGGTGCAAGCGTTGATCGCAGCCGGCTATCAGGTGTATGCGATCAACCCGATGTCGGTGGCCCGCTACCGGGAACGGCATTCCACGTCCGGTGCGAAGTCCGACGCCGGCGATGCGCATGTGCTGGCCGAGATCGTGCGTCTCGACCATGCCCATCACCGTCCGGTCGCCGGTGACAGCGCCCAGGCCGAAGCGATGAAACTCGTCGCCCGCACTCACCAGACGCTGATCTGGGACCGATCGCGGCAGATGCTGCGGCTACGCAGCGCGCTGCGCGAGTTCTTCCCCGCCGCCCTGGACGCCTTCGACGACCTGACCGCGCCCGACGCGTTGGAGCTACTCGGTCGTGCGCCGGATCCTGCCCGCGCCGCCCGGCTGTCACGATCACAGATCGCCGCCGCGTTGCGGCGGGCGAACCGCCGCAACGTCGACGTCAAAGCCGCTGACATGCAACAGCGACTGCGCGCGGCGCAGCTGCGCCAGCCGGCCGCAGTGCAGAGCGCTTACGCGGCCATCGTGACCACCCAGGTCCGGCTGATCGCGGCGCTCAACGCCGAGGTCGAGCAGCTCGGGCAGGTGGTGGCCGACCATTTTGGCCGGCACCGGGACGCTGAGCACTACCTGAGCCAGCCCGGCCTTGGTGTGGTCCTCGGCGCCCGGATCCTCGGCGAGTTCGGCGACGACCCGCACCGCTTCACCGACGCGAAAGCCCGCAAGAACTACGCCGGCACGTCCCCGATCACCCGCGCCTCAGGCACCCGCACAGTGGTGCTGGCCCGCTACGCCCGCAACCGACGACTCGGCGACGCCGTGCACCAATGGGCCTTCTGCGCCCTGAAAGGCTCACCCGGCGCCCGCGCCTACTACGACGCCCTACGCGCCCGCGGCACCGGCCACCAAGCCGCCCTGCGCCAACTCGGCAACCGCCTCGTCGGCATCCTGCACGGCTGCCTCAAAACCAACACCGCATACAACGAGGCAACCGCTTGGGCGCATCTCCAGCCCACTTCTTGACACCGAAGAACATGGGATGTCTGCCGCCGACCGGTGTCACACGGCGTCACGAAGGGTCCGGCGGTGGGCGCGCGATCCTGCCGAGATGAGGACGTTTGGTCGGCACGGTGACCGGCGGGGCGCATGCCGAATGCCGCTATTAGGGCCTCTTTGTCCGGTCGGATCAGCAGGGGCGGACCGGGACCTTCGGCCTGGACTCGCCGGCGGGCTTCGCCAGGACCCGGACGCCGTTGGGCGGGCGGTGCGTCAGCGACGGCTGACCTGCTCCTTCTTGGCGGCGATGCTGGCAGCAACGGTGGCCAGGAACTCGGCGGTTGCCTCGGGGTCTGCTGGCTTCGGCTCCGGCCGCACGCCGCTGCCCGTCGGGGTGGGGGTGAGGAAGACGGTGGTGTCGGGAGCGGTGGGCGGCAGGGGCTTCATGTCGTGGAGGACGAGCATGTCGGCCACCAGGCAGGTGACCTCGCCGTCGGCGGTGCGGCCGATCCAGACCGGGTAGGAGCCGTCGCCTCTCCCGCTCGGGTAGGCGATCAGATTGGTGCCGGTGGCCGGGTCGGCGGTCTCCGTCTCCTTGTCATCGTCCCAGGCGTCGCTCTGTTGCCGGTGCTCGTACGCTGCGGCGAGGGCGTCCCGCCCTGACGCGTCCAGGAATGCGCCCATGCCGGTGTCCACTCCGAAGCCGTAGAACTCGTCGTCGCCGAGCAGACGTATGTCCTGCCCGGGACGGACCGCGAGTTCCCAGCTTGCGGTGGGCTTGTCGAGGATCCGCAGCATGGCGGCGGTCGTCTCGTTCCAGCCTTCGCTCTCCCACCACATGCCGGCGATCAGCACGGGGTGGTCTCCCGCCGGGACCATTACCGTGTACGGCTCATCGCGGCTGCCGAGGGTGCCGGGGTCGGCGGCGATCACTGCGCCGGTAGGCATTCGCAGCACCCCGGCGGGTTGGGGTTCGGTAACGATCGCGACGCCGAACTCGGTGTCTTAGAACCGACTGCCCGGGGTGAACAGCGCCTCCAGATGGCGGGGCCGCAGGCCCGACGGAGCCCTCCACAGCGGCGTTGCGGCCTCCCGGTGCCCCTGGTCTTCCTTGTGCCTGGCGGGTACGAGCGTCACGTCGCCGGCGCCCCCCGCACTGCGTTTGAAACCGAGCATCCGGCCGTCCGCGTACGCCGTCCAGTCGCCGAACGGGGCCCTGCGCAGGGTGCGGTGCCGCTCCGGGATGTCGTGGCTGGTCTGGAAAAGGCCGCCATGGTCCAGCTGCACATCGGCGGTGTCACTGTCCGGCCGGGCCGTGAGGGTGAAGTGCCAGTCGCGCTCGGGGAATTCCGGCTCGTCCGCAGACGCGTAGCGCCACTGCTCGTAGTGGCGCAGATCGAGCAGGCCCGGCTCGAGCTCGCGGTAGTCATAGGCACGGTCGCGGCGGCCGTGCTCGTCGAAGAGGAACAGGCCCAGGTAATGGCGCCCCCAGTCGATCTGCAGCAGCGCCCTCGGCCGTGCGTCGGCGGTGAGCAGCACCGCGTAAGGCTCTCCGGCCGAATCGCGCTTCCGCGCCCCTTCCACACCCATCACGCCGACGGGCTTTCGGCTCCCCGGATCCCATCCCGCGCAGTAGGTGACCTCGACCGCGCTCGCCTCGGCCACGCCCTGCTCCGCTCTCTCGATCAGTGACGAGCTGATCCGGACAGTAGCCCCCGCCACGGAGAGTCCGCTTACCAGCGCTAGGCAGGTCAGGAACACCAGACCGGATCGCCGGCGGCCGAAAGCCCCGCCGGCCGAACCAAACTTCCGCAGACTTCCCCATGAACCACCACGATCTGGAACTCCTCGGACCCGGTCGGTCGCCCGAGCGTCACCGGCATCATGCTGGGTCGACATGACCTCATGATCCCATGGGTCTCCAGCCATCCATTCGGCTCCCGCCGCCGCAGGCACGACCGCTTCTGCCGCTGATAGCGCGGCCGATGAGCGGATGCCACCGGTCTCGGCCATGAGGAACGCTGGGCCTGGTCACCGAGGTTGGCGGGCTGATGACCCACGGCGCTGTCATTGCCCGGGAGTACGGCCTGCCGGCCGTCATCGACGTCGAGCGGGCCACCCGCACGATCCGTGACGGCCAGTGCATTCGCTTGCACGGCACCGACGGCTTCGTCGAGCTCCTGCCGTAGGCGGCCCGCTCCGGATTCAGCGCAGGTCGGGTCCGCCCTCCACGGCGAGCTCGCCGAGCACGCTGAACCCGTCGTCGACTACGTCGTTCGGGTCGTCCGTGTCCTCAACGACGAAGGCTTCGATTGGTTCCTCGTTCAGAAGCTGAGGGTACTTCTCCAGAAGGAACCGGTGCCGGTACGCCATTTCGGCGGTGTCGACGATTCCCTCCAGAGTGGTCCAGTTGAGGGTGCCGCCGACCAGGATTCCGGCTACCGGCACGACCTTGCCGAGGCCCTTCTTGGTGAGGGTGTGGCCGACCGCTTCCGCGAACCGTCCGGCGATCCGGGCGACGACCGAATCGTTCAGAACCTTCCACGTCTTACCGCGGACGAGTGCCTGGGTGAGGCGCGAGATGTCGGCGAAGGCGGCGTTCTTCGCGCCGACGGACGCCGCCGTCCCGGCGTTAACGACGGACAGCACGAAGAGCTTCTCGGCTGGTTCTTCGGGGTCGTAGCCGTACAGCAGCGAGACATGGCCGACCGCGCGGGATGCGAGTCCGATGACGATGGCAGCGTCGCCGGCGAAAGCGCTGACGATGGCACCTCCCGACGGCGCCGCCGCCGCGCCGCCGGAGACCGCGGTAGCCAGCTCGCCTCCCGAGATCACCAGCCCCGCACCCATCCCCGAGACTGCGGCAGTAGCCGGGTAGTACCAGCTCAAAGCCCGCCCGCGGACCGCGTGGATCTGCTCGAGGTCGAGGCGCCCCAGGTCGGAGAGCTTGGTGACGTCGTGCCCGCGCTTCTGGTGGAGCTCCACCACCCGCTTGGGCGAGAGCCCCGCTCGCGAAATCTTCGCCACCGTTCGCTGCATCGAGCCCAGAGCACTGCCACTCCAGTCTCCCGCGCTGGTGGGGAGGACGCCGGCGGCTTTGCGAGCCCCGGTGCCGATGGCGCTCGCACCCTTGGCGGCGATGCCGCGCCCCCGCGACACGACTGATTGGGCTCCCGGGTGGTTTTCCAGGTACGTCGCCGCACGCCGACCGAGTGCCGCGGCGCCGTTGGACACGCCCTCGCCGGCGCTGCGCAACGCGGCCGACAGCGGCCTGCCCTTGAACCGCTGAATGTCACGCCACGCCGCAAGCTCGTACTCCGAGGGTTCTGCCATGTCGCCCAGGTTAGTGACCCGAACCGCCGCTCATGAACAGGTAGGCGGCGGAGTTGGCGTTGGCCCGATCGGCCTTAACCAAGTGGTGCAGGGCTATGAATCGACCCAGGGCCATCTTCGTGGCACCGACTGGGTTGGCGGAGTGGATGTTGATGACGCCGACGTCGAGCGGTCGGCCGTCGAAGGCAGCGCGTTCCAGGACCTCGACGACCGGCCAGATCGTGTCGTCCTCGCCAAGGTCATGGTCAAGCCACAGCTCGTCCAGCCGCTGATCGCGGCAACGATCGAGAAGTTCCACTCCGGCTGCACTGGTGCGGGCCACGTCCGCGCTGCGGCCGTCAACGAACGAGCGTAGATCGTCGACGAGGATGATTCGGGATCGTCTGTTGCCATACGAAGATGATGCCGGCCCTCGCATCCGCCATGATCAGGTGCACGCTTCTGCCGCGTTCCGCTCGGCCGTACGGAAGGTCATTCCGCTGCGCCTCGGCCGCGGCACTCAAGTCGGGCGCGGACGTCTCGGTCACCGTGCGCTTGGACGCCAAGGTCAAGACCGCGATCTCCTCGATCCCGAAGGACGCCTGGACCACGATCGAGTACACCGACGCCGTCTACGACGAACAGACCAGTCGTTTCTCCCGCTCGATGTCACATCCGCGGCCCGGCCGGTGTCTCCATGGCGTGACGACCTACCAACCCGTCGTTACAGCCACCGGCACAGGAGGAGACATGGAGCACACGACCCGCATCCCCCCGGCCGAGATCACCGGCGTCAAGGGAGCGCTGATCAAGTGGATGATCGAGAAGAAACTGGGCAAGGTGCCGACGGCGGTGGGCGTCTACTGGCACAACCCCAAGGTGCTGTTCGCCAGCTTCGGCCTCGGCGGCAAGCTGCAGAAGTGGGACGCCTGCGACGAGGGCCTGAAGTCGTTCGCCCACATGGCGGTCGCGTCGCTAGTCGGCTGCACGTGGTGCCTGGACTTCAACTACTTCGAGACCCGCAACAAGGGGCTCGACGTGGAGAAGGCGCGCGAGATCC
>NZ_JAPFQV010000103.1:0-12141 GCF_033804685.1 Micromonospora sp. RTP1Z1 | reverse complement strand
CTCTTCGCCCACTGGGCATGGACACCGCGCTTCTGGTGATCAGGATGACAAGAGCCGTGTAACGGGAGACTGTTACGCACGGTTCCGTGGGAGCCCGGGGGTGAAATCCCCCCGGGCGACCCGACCTGAGAGTGCCAGGGCGCTGCGGCGGTCGTGGGGGGTCCGGCACCCACCGGAGGTACCCGGCACGCTCCAGGCGGTCGAAGGATCTCAAGCCCGCGGCGGACGACAAAAGCAAAGGCAAGAAGATCTCACTCCTTGCCACTTCTAACGTATAGCGCACAGGGGGGCTTGCGGCAAGACCCGGGTCTTGCCGCAGAATCGGCGGCCGGACACAGCACCGACGAGGAAATGGGGGGCACGACGTGGGTGTGTTGTCGATGTACGGGGGACGCGGCGACCTCGAACCGCTGATGAGATTGGCGGTGCAGTTGCGGGCGCTTGACGCGGAGGTGCGGGGGTGCGCGCCGCCTGACCGGGCGCAGCGGCCGGCCGACTCGTCAGAGGGAAGCCAACCAGACAGGATGACGTGCCCAACAAGAGGTTCGACACAGCTCGAGGCGCCGGTGATTCGATCGGCCAGTGCGGTGCAACGGAGCACGGCTGCCTCGGAGGTATCGAAATGATCGAGCAGTACGTGTTGGATCTTCAAGAGGTTGACGAGACGCAGGTCGCGGTCGTTGGCGGCAAGGCCGCTCACCTGGGCGGGCTGTCGCGGATCGAAGGCATCCGCGTGCCGGCTGGGTTTTGCGTGACGACGGCCGCCTTCCGGCGGATCATGGCGGAAGCGCCGTCGATCGACGATCGGCTCGATCAGCTGTCGCGCCTGAACCCGGATGACCGGGAGGCGATCCGCACGCTCAGCGCGGAGATCCGCCGGACCATCGAAGGGATTGCCATCCCGGGCGATCTGGCGGCGGCGATCACCCGCGCGCTCGCCCAGCTCGGCGAGCAAGCCGCCTACGCCGTGCGATCCAGCGCGACGACAGAGGACCTGCCGACGGCCTCCTTCGCCGGCCAGCAGGACACGTACCTGAACGTCGTGGGGCCGGCGGCGATCCTCCAGCACGTCAGCCGGTGCTGGGCGTCGCTGTTCACCGAGCGGGCCGTGACCTACCGCCTGCGGAACGGCATCGACCACCGTACGGTCCACATGGCCGTGGTCGTGCAGCAGATGGTCTTCCCGGATGCGGCCGGCATCCTGTTCACGGCCGACCCCGTCACGGGCAACCGGAAGGTCGCCACCGTGGACGCCAGCTTCGGCCTCGGCGAGGCCCTGGTTTCCGGCCTGGTGAACCCGGACGTCTTCAAGGTGCGCGACGGCGTGGTCGTCGCCGAGGCGGTCGCCGCCAAACAGCGTGCCGTTCACGCCCTGCCGGCTGGCGGGACGCAGGAAGTGGCGATCGACCCGCAGCGGCAGGAGCAGCCGGCGCTGACGGATGCGCAGGTCGTGCGGCTCGTGCGGCTCGGGCGGCGGATCGAAGCGCATTTCGGCCGCCCGCAGGACATCGAATGGTGCCTGGTCGACGATGACTTCCAGATCGTGCAGAGCCGACCGATCACCACGCTGTTCCCCATCCCCGCGGCCCGCGACCGGGAGAACCACGTCTACGTCTCCGTTGGTCATCAGCAGATGATGACCGACCCCATGAAGCCACTGGGCGTCTCCGTGTGGCAGCTGACGGCCATGGCGCCGATGCACGAGGCCGGCGGGAGGCTGTTCGTCGATGTCACCCGGCGCCTGGCCTCGCCCGCGAGCCGCGCCGGCCTCCTGGAGGTGGCGGGGAGGGGCGATCCGCTGATCAGGGACGCGCTGGAGACCGTCCTCGACCGCGGCGACTTCGTCCCGACGCTCCCGGAGGCTGGTCCCGGCGGGCCGCCGGCCAGCGGCGCGTCCGCCCCGATCGAGACTGATCCGGCCATCGTCACCGAGCTGATCGAGCGCAGCCAGGCCTCCATCGCCGCCCTGCGGCGCGACATCCGGACGAAGACCGGACCGGCGCTGTTCGACTTCCTGCTGGAGGCCTTCCAGGAGCACAAGCGAGTCCTCAGTGATCCATTGAGCATGCAGGCGATCATGGCGGGGATGGAGGCCACCTGGTGGCTCAACGACCAGCTGCAGGAATGGCTGGGCGAGAAGAACGCGGCCGACGCCCTCACGCTGTCCGCCCCCGGCAACGTCACGTCAGAGATGGGACTGGCGCTGCTCGACGTCGCGGACGTGATCCGCCCGCACCCGGAGGTGGTGGCGTTCCTGCAGGGCGTCGAGGACGACGGCTTCCTTGACGAGCTGCCGAAGCTCGCGGGCGGGACCGAAGCGCGCGACGCCATCGAGGCCTACCTCGACCGGTACGGCATGCGCTGCGTCGGCGAGATCGACATCACGAGGCCGCGCTGGAGCGAACGCCCCACCACGCTCGTGCCCCTGATCCTCGACAACATCAAGCTCTTCGAGCCGGGCGCCGCCGAGCGGCGCTTCGAGCAAGGGCGACAGGAGGCGCAGAGGAAACAAGAGGACCTGCTGGAACGCCTGCGGGCCCTGCCGGACGGGGAGCAGAAAGCCGACGAGGCCAAGCGGATGATCGACCGGGTCCGGACCTTCATCGGCTACCGGGAGTACCCGAAGTACGGCATCGTCAGCCGCTACTTCGTCTACAAGCAGGCCCTGCTGGAAGAGGCCGAGCGCCTCGTGCAGGCCAACGTGCTCGCTGAGAAGGAGGACATCTTCTACCTCACGTTCCAGGAGCTCCACGACGTCGCGCGCTCGAACCAGGTGGATGACAAGCTAATCCAGCAGCGCAAGGACGCGTTCCGGTCGTACCACGCGCTCACGCCGCCCCGGGTGCTGACATCGGATGGCGAGGCCATCGCCGGGGCGTACCGACGCGACGACGTGCCGACCGGCGCCCTGATCGGCCTACCGGTCTCCGCCGGGACCATCGAAGGGCGCGCCCGCGTCATCCTGGACATGGCCCGGGCTGATCTCGAACCGGGTGACATCCTCGTCACGGCCCACACGGACCCGAGCTGGACGCCCCTCTTCGTCGCCATCAGAGGCCTGGTGACGGAGGTCGGAGGATTGATGACACACGGCGCAGTGATCGCACGGGAGTACGGCCTGCCGGCTGTCGTCGGTGTGGTAGATGCCACCCGGCTGATTCCCGATGGGCAGCGGATCCGCGTGCACGGAAGCGACGGGTACGTCGAGATTCTGCCTTGACTGACCACTCACCGAGAAGGCCCGTCTGCCTTGCCAAGCACATTTTCCCAAGCGGCCCTGACCTGCTCGGCATCCGGATCTGCCGCGATCCGCGCCTCGGCCAAGACCTGCGGTAACCAAGAGTAGGCGGAGGTGCACGTTGCTACTGAGCCGACGGAGCCCGTGAAAGTAGACAAGGGTGCTGTCTCCTGAGACAGCCGAAGTCTGGAGAAGGACGGGTGGCGGGCGATCGCCTTCCGCGACACCGACGGGGTGTACCTCCAGTCGCGGGCCGGCCGGAACCTGACCACCTACTTCCCGGACATCACCCGCGCGATCCGGACCGCGATCCCGCCGGGCGTGGTGCTCGACGGTGAGCTGATCGTCTGGGAGCGTGGCCGGACCAACTTCGCGCAGCTTCAGCGACGAGTCACCGCCGGCCGCTGACGCCGCCTAGCAGCGGGCAGCACCTGGCGGAGTTCCTCGGCCATGCCAAGGTCATTCAAGAGGTGCAGGCCGGCTACGGCGCCGGCACCCTGAGCAGCCAGGAGGCTGCCGTTCTCGAAGCTCGTTGCTGGGCAACACGGACGCCCACGGAGGTGCGCGGATTCTTGGAACCACTGCCGCTGGTGGACGGCATTGCCGAGACGGTTCTGTGGTGCCGCCGGCGCGGGCTGACGCCCGTACTGACCACGCTGGCTTGGGACGTCGTGGGGGGCCATCTGTGCGACCGCTTCGGCTTCGATCGCGCTTGCGGGCCGCGTCTGGAGCTGGTTGACGGCCGCTACAGCGGGGAGGTCGCCGAGCAGTTCGATGAGCTGAGCAAGCGCGACTTCGCGGTGAGCGTGGCCGCCGAGTTGGGAGTGGACCCGAAGCGTTGTGCGGCCGTTGGCGACGGCCGCTCGGACGTGCCGCTCTTCGCCGAGGTCGGGCTGGCCATCGCCTTCAACGCGACCCCGGCGGCTCGCGCAGCCGCTCACGCGTCGGTCGATGGAACCGATCTGCGGGCTGTGCTGCCACTTCTCGATGCATGGCTGGACGCTGCGCATACATCGCAGGAATGACGGGCGCGCCGAACACGTGGAGAAAGCCTCCGTCGCGGTGCAACCCGTCGCGCTCTATGATCGCGACGTGCGCGGGAGGTTGCGGGTTGGTGCCTGCCAGACGCCGGAGATTCTGGGCGACATCGAACGAGCGCTGGTGTGCATCGAGGAGTTCGCGGCGCAGGCCGACGCGCAAGCCGTGCATCTGCTGTTGTTCCCAGAATGCTTCCTCCAGGGTTATCTCGTGGAGGAACAGCACGTGCGCGAGCACGCGCTCAGCCTTGACTCGGCGCGATTCGCTGCAGTGCTACGGCGGCTGGCGCGGATCGAGCAGACGCTCGTGTTCGGCGTCATCGAACAGGTTGATGACAGGTACTTCAACACTGCGGTAGTCGTCGCGCGGGGTGAACTGGTGGGTGCTTATCGCAAGACCCACCTCGTGCCCGGCGAGTCCCTGTTCGACAAGGGCGACACCTACCCCACCTTCGTACTGCGCGGCGTCAGGTTCGGCATCAACATCTGCTACGACACCCAGTTCGGCGAGTCCGCCGCACCGGTCGCGGCCCAGGGTTCCCGGCTGCTCCTCGTGCCCGCACAGAACATGATGCGCCGGGCCGCTGCGCTGCATTGGAAGCACCTGCACCACGCCATCCGCGCCGAACGTGTGCGAGAAACAGGTATGTGGCTGGTGTCGGCTGACGTTACCGGTGAACGCGACGAGCACCGTATCGGCTGGGGCCCAACCAGCGTGATCAGCCCGCATGCCGAGGTGGTGGCGCAGGTGCCCCTGATGACGAAGGGCATGGTCGTTGCCCAGGGCGAAGGCAAGGTAGAGATATGACCGTTTAGCGCGGTTCGGTGTAGGCGCTCCCGATCATGGTGATATGCGGGCGGGCGCGACCTTCCGATGATCATCCAGGTGTTGAGGCTGGAGCATCGAAGGGTCACGCCCGTGGGTTCATCATCGCTGATCGACGTGTTAGCCGCGCACGCGGATCCGGCCGTGGCGCCGGTAACGGCACCGGAGGGTGCTCGCAGCCTGGTAGAGGCGTTGCAGCAGGTGCCGGACCAGCGCGACCCGCGCGGCGTGGTCCACGTGCTGGCCGGTGTGCTGGCAGTGGCGGTGGCCGCGGTCCTGACCGGCGCCCGGTCGGTGACAGCGATCGGTGAGTGGGCAGCCGATGTCCCGCAGGGGGTCCTGGCCGACCTCGCCGTGTTCCGCGATCCGTTCACCGGCCAGTACCGGCCGCCCGTGACCTCGACGATCCGCCGGATCCTGGTCGATGTCGACGCTGACGCTTTCGACACGGCGGTGAGCCGGTGGATCATCGCTTCTGCCGCACCGGTGAGCGGCGTGCCGCGCCGGCGGGCCTACAGTGTGGACGGCAAGACGCTGCGCGGCAGTGGCCGCACCGGCTCGCAAAAGCACCTACTCGCCGTGCTGGAGCAGCACACCGGCGTGGTCCTCGGCCAGGTCGACGTCGACGGCAAGACCAACGAGATCACCCGCTTCGCGCCGCTGCTCGATGCCCTGGACCTGACCGGGGCCGTGGTCACGGCCGACGCCCTGCACACCCAACGCGAGCACGCCCGCTGGCTCGTCGAGACCAAGCGTTCGGCGTATCTGTTCACCGTGAAGAACAACCAGCCCGGCCTGTACCGGCAGCTCAAGAACCTGCCCTGGTCGAAGGTGCCGGTCCAGGACGAGACCGGTGAACGCGGCCACGGCCGCTACGACATCCGCCGCCTACAGGCCATCACCTGCACCGGCGCGCTCGCGCTGAACTTTCCCCACGCCACCCAAGCCATCCGGATCCGCCGACGCCGACTCAACCTCGTCACCGGCCGCTGGTCCACCGTCACCGTCTACGCGCTCACCAACCTCAGCGCCGCGCACGCGACCCCCGCCGAACTGGCCGACTGGCTGCGCGGGCACTGGACCATCGAGGCCCTGCACCACGTGCGTGACGTCACCTACGGCGAAGACGCCAGCCAGGTCCGTACCCGCAACGCACCCCGCGCCATGGCCACCCTGCGCAACACCGCGATCAGCCTGCTCCGCCTGGCCGGCATCACCACCATCGCCCAAGCTCTACGCCACAACGCCCGCAATCCCCACCGAACCCTCCAATTCCTCCGGATCGGATGAATCAGACATACCCCTACCTTGCCTCAGCCCTGGGTCGTTGCCGACATCGATTGACGGGCACGCCCCAGCGGCCCATCGGCAATCGATTCCAATGAGACGCAGCACCGAATGCCGCCAGCTACAGCGAGACATATGCCAGATCGCCTGAAACTGGACACCCGCACTCGCGTCCGCCGTAACAGCGAGGATGGCAGCGCTGGCACGGAGCCCCGGTGTGGAAGCGTAGAGAGCTCCCATGATCGGAAAAGTCCGTGCCTGTTTGCCACCCCCCGCCCGCCTAGGATCGGGGCCATGCCCTTGACCGCGAACGACGTCGACCGGTTCGAGGCCTCCAGGCACCGCCTGGAGACCATCGCCTACCGCCTCCTCGGCTCCGCTGGGGAGGCCGAGGACGCCGTGCAGGAGACGTTCCTGCGCTGGCAGGCCGCCGACGTCGACCGCATCGAGGTCCCCGAGGCCTGGCTTACGAAGGTGCTCACCAACCTGTGCCTCAACCAGCTCACCTCCGCGCGGGCACGGCGCGAGACCTATGTGGGCCACTGGCTTCCCGAGCCGCTGCTCGCCGGGGACCCGATGCTCGGCCCGGCCGACACCGCCGAGCAGCGCGAATCGGTCTCGTACGCGGTCCTCACCCTCATGGAGCGTCTCTCCCCCAACGAGCGGGCGGTGTACGTGCTGCGGGAGGCCTTCGACTACCCGCACCGGGAGATCGCCGAGATCCTCGACATCACCGAGGCCGCCAGCCAGCAGATCTTCCATCGCGCCAAGAAGCACGTCGCGGACGGCAAGGCCCGCACCGAGATCGACGCGGCCGCCGCCCGGCGGATAGTCGAGGAGTTCCTCGCGGCCGCCACCAGCGGCCAGACCGAGCCGCTCGTGCGGCTGCTCACCGAGGACGCGATCTCGATCGGCGACGGCGGCGGGAAGGTCCCGGCCCGCGCCAAGGCGTTCGAGGGCGCCCTCGCGGTCGCGAAGTTCCTGCGGGGCCTGTTCAAACCCGGCGAGGCCAAGCGCGCCATGGTCGGCGGCGCGCCGGAGGTCTACGCCTGGACCGCCAACGGCGACCCCGCCGTCGTGGCGGTCGTCTCCGGCCGGGTCGTCGGCGTCATGTGCGTGGAGGTCACCGCCGAGGGCATCGCCGCGTTCCGCAACCAGGTCAACCCCGACAAGCTGGAGCGCGCGACCGAGCGGTTCGCGGCCTCCGACCACGGGGAATCGCTGTTCAAGGCCTTCTGACCCTCGTGTGAGGTGCTTCACATCGGGTTCCTGTCAGGAAACGGCGGGCCGACCGGTTCAAGTGGCGAACCCGCATCAGACAGGAGCACGGATATGCAGCACCGCATCATCGTCCTCGGAGCCGGATACACCGGAGCCATCGCCGCCGGCCGCCTCGACAAGCGGCTGCACCGCGAGGACGTCGCCATCACCCTCGTCAACGCCGAACCCGACTTCGTCGAGCGGGTCCGGATGCACCAGCTGGCGGTCGGCCGGGACCTCAAGCCCCGGCCCTTCAGCGAGATGTTCGCGGGCACCGGCGTCGAACTGAAGCTCGCGAAGGTCACCGGCGTCGACGTCGACCGCAAGACCGTCGCCGTCATCGACGCGAACGGCGCCGAGGAGCTGGAGTACGACACCCTCGTGTACGCCCTCGGCAGCGGCTGGAACGCCCAAGGCGTCCCCGGCACCGCCGAGCACGCCAATGAGATCGCCGGCCGCCCCGGAGCGCTCCGGCTGCGCGAGCGCCTGGCCCGCCTGGAGGCCGGGCAGACCGTGACCGTCGTCGGCGGCGGCCTCACCGGCCTGGAGGCCGCGACCGAGATCGCCGAAGCCCGCCCGGACCTCGACGTCGCCCTCGCCGCCCGCGGCGGCCTCGGCGACTGGCTCTCGCCCAAGGGCCGCGGGCACCTGCGGAAGGTCTTCGACAAGCTCGGCATCACCGTGCACGAGCACGCCGCCGTCACCGGCGTCGAAGCCGACCGCGTCACCACCGCCGACGGCAAGGCCATCCCGGCCGCGGTCACCGTGTGGACCACCGGCTTCGCGGTCCACCCGATCGCGAAGGCGACCGCCCTGGAGGTCACCGGCTCCGGCCAGATCGTGGTCGACGGGACCATGCGCTCGGTCTCGCACCCAGACGTGTACGCCGTCGGCGACGCGGCCTACGCGATGGGACCGGGCAACAAGCCGCTGCGGATGTCGTGCGCCTCGGGCACCCCGGCCGCGTGGCAGGCCTCCGACGCGATCGCCGCGCGCCTGACCGGCGGGAAGCTCCCGAACATGCCGATCCGCTACTTCAACCAGTGCATCTCGCTGGGCCGCAAGGAAGGCGTGATCCAGTACGTCACCGCCGACGACCGCACCGTCCGGGCGGCACTGACCGGACGGCTCGCCGCCGTCTACAAGGAGCTGGTCTGCAAGGGCGCCGCCTGGGGCGTCGCGAACCCGACGTTCGGGATGCCGACCCGGCGCCGCCGCGTCGCGCGCGAGGCGCTGTCGGTCTAGGCGGCGACGATCGCCGGGTGGAGGTCCTCGGCCGGGAGCTCTCAGGCGTCGACGTCGACGGTGACCTGCTCGCCCGATCGGGACCGATCCGCGCCGATTGAAATCAAGGGCGAACGCAGTCGGACCAGCAGCCACTCGCGGTGTACGTCCCACGCCGCGTCGTCCGGCACCGGGATACGGATCAGCTCACCGGCGCTCGTGCGCAGGTAGCTCTCATGACGAAAGAAGTCCGGGCTGCGGGCGACGAAGTCGCGGGCGAAGCCGGCTGTCGGATCGTGCGTCGCGCGGACAGACAAGTCGTCCGCCCGGCCTTCGTACACCGTCTCCGCCTCCGACAGCGGCGTGCCCCGCCGCCATCGCTTCGCCATGCGGGGATAACCGGAGGTGGTCAGCGAGCCGGCGCCAAAGTCGGTGCCGACATAGATGTGATCGGCGTCGATCCAGCAGACGCTGCTATTCGCCTCGGGCAGCGTGAACCCGTCCGCGACGAAACCCCGCCGATCCAGATCGAACTCGCGCACCACCACCGCGTCGGCGTCGCCGCGGGACAGGCTGATCACGCAGCGCTGGTAGCCAGCGCGCAGGACGGTGACGCCGCCCCGGACCCAGTTCTCGCCTTCCTCTGCGGCCAGCGCGTCGACGTCGAGCAGCACGTCCCACTCCGGCTCACGCCTGCGGTACTGGTCGAGGGTCGTCCGTCGCCACAGCCCGCGGGGGTGCGACGCGTCCGTCCAGAAGTTGTAGTAGTAGCCGTCACCGCGCCAGCCCGGATACGGAATGCGGTCACCAGCGTCTAACACCTGCCGGATCTCGGACGTGCGACCGGTGAACGTGTCACCGATGGCCACGGCGGCGAGCGTCTCCCTGTTGCAGTCCCGTACCCACTCGGCGACGGTCTCCGCGTCGAGGCTCTCCAGCCACCGAAACTCATCGTCAGCGTTGTCGATCACCGCGTCCACCTGCACAACTATTTCCGACGGCATCCACACACGCTGGCCGGCAGCCTGGTAGCCGACACCACCGCCCGAGCCGGCGCCGCCTGCTGAGCAACAGTCAGCCGGCCTTCCGCGCCACGCCGATCGGTTCGGACAGTGTCGACGAACCAGAGGGGACTGGCCGGCCGGCGACGTCAACGGCAGCCCCGGCCAGGTCGGGCGGGGCGGGGGTCCCCGCCTCACTGATCAACATCGGCCGGTCGGCGGCGGCGAGCGCGCCGGCCGCTGCCGGCACGACATCGTTCGGATCGCTCACCGCGCTGAGGCACGCCCGGCGTGGGTCATCGGCATCGGGGGAGCCACGCAGGGCGGGCCGCCGCTACCGCGGGACACCACGCCCCAAGTGCGGTGGATAGGCCCGTCCTGCGTGGGTCTGCCGACCTACGGGTGGAGAGCCGGCACCGGCGCCGGCCTTCGACAGTGCCGCTCAGCGGGCCTTCTTCGTTGCCCGCTTTCTTGGCGGCGTCAACAGGTCGGCGATCGCCGCGATCGCGGACGGTACCAGGCGGTAGTACGCCCAGACGCCGCGCTTCTCGCGCTCGAGCAGGCCGGCCTCGGTGAGGATCCGAAGGTGATGACTCACGGTCGGCTGGGAGAGACCAAGCGGCGCGGTGAGGTCACTCACGGACGCCTCGCCCTCCGGAGCGGACTGGATGAGACTGAGCAGTCGCAGCCGGGCTGGGTCGGCGAATGCCTTCAGCACTCCCGCGAGCCGCTCGGCATCGGCACGCTTAATCGGCTCGCCAGCAAGCGGCGAGATAGCAGGCATGGCAGTTTTCGCAGTTCCCACGTCTTCCATCTTTCCACCAACACCATCGATAGGCTGGTGAAACCAGGACCAGTACCCCGATGGCCAGCAGTCCGAGCGGTGTTGGTACACCCGCAGGTCGCGTCCACGCCGGTGTTCACCCGCGGGCGTGATCTCGTACAGGCAGGCCTGCCACAGGACGGCTTCCCCGCCGCCGGGGAGGATGTGCCCGTCACCTGGCCCGCCGCGCAGCAGCACAGAGAGGGCGCTGACCATGGCGGACGTCAGAGTTACCTACGATCAAAGGCGAATGCGGCGTACGTCGACTTCGTCGATCCGCATACGCCCCCGAAGGTGGTGCGCATGTATCCCTGTGATCCGGTCGAGGTCGGAGGGATGATCAACCTCGACTTCGACGAGAAGGGTCGCCTCCTTGGCATCGAGGTACTGGCGGCAAGTTCGAAGCTGCCTCAGTACTTGCTCGACGTGGCGGAGCGACTTGACATACAAGATGCATGAACATCGAGCGAATTACACAGGCTTTCGGATGACGTTTCCGGAAGGCGCTGCCCGACATCTTCGGAAGTGAATAAGCTGCCCCATCGGAGATGAATCCGGTGGGGGCAGCTGCGGTGTTCTGAGGTGGCTGACGGCAGTAGTTGACGGCAACGTCAGCAGACAGGTGCCGCGCAAAGGGTGGCTCGTCGCCGGCAGAAGGCCGTTGACCTGGCATTGCTCAGGTCAGCGGCCTTGATCGTTTCTCGGGCTACCGGAATGCGGGCCAGTGCTCCGCCCTTCAGGGCGGGGGTGAAGGCCCGCGCGGGAGGGCCGCCAGGCCCGAGCGTGCCCTAGACCTGGCGGTTGTCGACCTGCTCGGCCACCGGCACGGGCGCGATCGCGGCGACCCGGCGGCCGTGGTTGGTGACGTAGATGATCCGGCCGCGGACGGCGACGTCGTTCAGGGTTCCCGCGAGCGCCAGGCGCAGTTCGCGGACGCTGATCTCTTTCGGCATGTCGGTCATAGACACATGGTAACCATTGTGTACGCTGGTGACGGTGCAGCTCCGGTATGACTACCGCGTCTACCCGACGCCGAGTCAGCAGGCTTCGCTGGCTCGGGCGTTCGGGTGTGCGCGGGTGGTGTTCAACGACGGGCTGCGTGCACGGCAGGAGGCACGAGCCGAGGGCCTGCCGTACCTTTCGGACGCCGAGTTGTCGAAGCGGGTCACCGCGGCGAAGCTCACCCCGGAACGGGCGTGGCTGGGCGAGGTGTCCTCGGTCGTCTTGCAGCAGGCACTCGCGGACCTCACCACCGCGTACCGCAACTTCTTCGCCTCCATCTCGGGCAAGCGCACAGGCCGCAAGTTCGCGCCTCCCAGGTTCCGGTCCCGCAAGACATCCCATGAGCTTGAATGTCAAGCAGCGACCTCGGTGAGGTGGTGTGACCACGCGGTCGCCTCGTCGTAAGGAATGCCGGTCTTGAGGCATCCGTGCAGGATGCCGAC
>NZ_JAPFQV010000102.1:0-14409 GCF_033804685.1 Micromonospora sp. RTP1Z1 | reverse complement strand
GCCGCCTTCTTCGCCGGCGCCTTGGCGGCCTTCTGCGCGGAGCGGGCGGCCGAGATCGGGGTCGGCTCGGCGGCCTTACCCGCGGCGGGCTCTTCGCCGCGCGCCGCCCGGGCCCGCTCGACCGAGGCCTTCAGGGCGGCCATCAGGTCGACCGCGGCGGCCGGCGCCGCCTCCACCTCCTCCGGCTGGACCACCTCGCGACCCTCGACCTTCGCGTCGATGACCTCCTGCAGCGCCGCCCGGTAGTCGTCGGTGAAGACGTCCGGCTGGAACTCCCCGGCCATCGAGTCGATCAACGAGCTGGCCATCGCCAGCTCCGGCGGCCGGACCTTGAGGTCCTCGTCCAGGAAACCGAAGTCCGGGGTACGCACCTCGTCCGGCCAGAGCATCGTGTTGAGCAGCAGCACGCCCTCGCGTACCCGGAGGGTGGCGAGCTGTTCGTGCTGGCGCAGCGCCACCTTCACGATCGCCACCCGCTCCGAGTCGGCCAGCGCGTCCCGCAGCAGCACGTACGGCTTGGTCGCCGTCCCCTCCGGTTCGAGGAAGTACGCCTTGTTGTAGAGGATCGGGTCGACCTGCTCGGCGGGGACGAACTCCAACACGTCGATCGCGCGCGAGCTGGTCAGCGGCAGCTCGGCGAAGTCCTCGTCGGTGAGGATGACCATCTCGCCGCCGCCGATGTCGTACCCCTTGGCGATGTCGTCGTAGGTGACCTCCTCACCGCAGACCGAGCAGGTGCGCTTGTAGCGGATGCGACCGCCGTCGTCCCGGTGCACCTGGTGGAACCGGATGTCCTTCTCCTCGGTGGCCGAGTAGAGCTTCACCCCGATCGACACCAGCCCGAACGACACCGCTCCTTTCCAGATCGCCCTCATGCCGCGCTCCTCTCCCGGTTCTGACAAGAATCGCAAACGATCGAACGGGACGCACGCTCTTCCGGGCGCAACTACAGTCAGAAGGTGCCCGGCGCGCCGTTGAAGCCGATGCTCGCGATGACCGGGCCGCTCCCGGCCGGTGCCGGCTGGGCGTACGAGTTCAAGTGGGACGGCGTCCGCGCGCTCGCCGACATCACCGCCACTGCCACCCGGCAACACCTGTACGCCCGCTCCGGCGTGGAGATCACCGCCGCCTACCCCGAGCTGATCACCCTGGCCGACCAGGTCGACGACGCGCTGCTCGACGGCGAGGTGGTCCTGCTCAACCAGGCCGGGCAGCCCTCGTTCACCGCGCTGGCCGAGCGGATGCACGTGCGGGATCCGGCGAAGGCGGCCCGCCTGGCGGCGTCCGCCCCGGTGACGTACATGATCTTCGACCTGCTCCGGCTGCGGGGCGCGGACCTGACCGGCTGGTCGTACTCCCGGCGGCGGGCGGCGTTGGACGACCTGGCGCTGGGCGCGGCGCGGTGGGCGGTCCCGCCGACCTTTCCGGATGGCCCGGCCACCTACGAGGCGGCCGGCGAGCACGGCCTGGAGGGGGTGATGGCCAAGCGGGTCGACTCGGTCTACCGGCCCGGGGTGCGCTCGCCGGACTGGCTGAAGGTCAAGCTGGAGGTCACCGGCGACTTCGTGGTGGGCGGCTGGCGGCCCGGCGCCCGCAAGATCGGTGGGCTGCTGATCGGGGTGCCCCGGCCGGACGGCCGGCTCACCTACCGGGGCCGGGTCGGCGGCGGGATCGGCGCGGCCCTGGAACGGGAGCTGCTGCGTGAGCTGGAGCCGCTGCGCACGGCGGTGGCGCCGTTCGCCGGGGACGTGCCGCGGGAGGATGTCCGGGGCGCGATCTGGGTAACACCGCAGGTTGTGGTGGAGGTGAAGTACGGCCAGCGCACCCCCGACGGGCGGCTGCGCTTCCCCCGGATCCTGCGCCTGCGCCCCGACAAGCCGCCGGAGGAGGTCGAGGATGCCAGCTGACCGGTTGAAGGTGGACGTCGAGGGACGTGCGCTGGAACTGTCCAACCTGGACAAGGTGCTCTATCCGGAGGTCGGCTTCACCAAGGGCGAGGTGATCGACTACTACACCCGGATCGCCGCGGCGCTGCTGCCGCACCTGACCGACCGGCCGCTCACAAGGATCCGCTTCCCCAACGGCGTGGGGGAGAAGTCCTTCTTCGAGAAGAACAAGCCCGCCGCCACCCCCGCCTGGGTACGCACCGAGACGCTGCCCGCGCCCGGGTCGACCAAGGGCCGGGAGACCATCGACTACGTGGTCGCCGACGACCTGCCCACCCTGGTCTGGCTGGCCAACCTCGCCGCCCTGGAGCTGCACACGCCGCAGTGGAAGATCGGCGAGCACCCGGACATGATGGTGGTTGACCTGGACCCGGGCGCGCCGGCGGCGCTGAAGCAGTGCTGCGAGGTGGCGCTGCTGATGCGGGACCGGCTGGCGGCGGACGGTGTCGAGTCGTACCCGAAGACGTCGGGCAAGAAGGGCATGCAGCTCTGCTGCCCGATCGCCGGTACGCAGTCCTCCGATGTCGTCTCGGACTACGCCAAGCGGATCGCCCAGGAGCTGGAGCGGGCGCACCCGAAGCTGATCGTGTCGAAGATGGCGAAGAACCTGCGGCCGGGGAAGATCTTCATCGACTGGAGTCAGAACAACGCGGCGAAGACGACCGTGGCGCCGTACTCGCTGCGGGCCCAGTCGGTGCCGTCCGTATCGACGCCGCTGACCTGGGACGAGGTCTCCGCAGGAGCGGCGGGGAAGCGGCCGTCGGCTCGCCCCTACCTGGCCGACGAGGTGCTCAAGCGGGTGGAGAAGTCGGGCGATCTCCTCGCCCCACTCCTCAACGGCGGCCCCAAGCTGCCGACGTGACCCCCCAAGGGCGAGCTGGCCGTAGCACGAGCACAGGGAGCAGCCGATGAAGGAACCCTCCGCTGGCACCGGGGCGACGACATCGTTCGACGACGTGAAGCAGGTCGGCGCAGGCGTCCTGAACATCGGATACGTCGACGCTGGTCCGTCGGACGGTGCCGTGGTGGTCCTGCTGCACGGCTGGCCGTACGACATTCACAGCTTCGTCGACGTCGTTTCCCTGCTGACGGACGCCGGCTACCGGGTGCTCGTGCCGCACCTGCGCGGCTACGGCACGACGCGATTCCGGTCCGACGAAGCCATGCGAGTTGGTCAGCCCGCGGTCTTCGCCGTCGATGTCGTCGCACTCATGGACGCCCTGAAGGTGGAGAAGGCGACGCTGGCCGGGTTCGACTGGGGCGCCCGCACGGCCGACATCGTGGCCGCGCTGTGGCCCGAGCGCTGCCACGGTCTGGTCTCAGTGAGCGGCTATCTGATCGCCAGCCAGGAGTCGGGCCGGAACCCGTTGCCCCCGCTGGCAGAGCTTTCCTGGTGGTACCAGTTCTACTTCGCCACGGAACGCGGCCGGGAAGGGTACGAGAAGAACCGACACGACTTCGCCAAGCTCATCTGGCGGACGGCTTCCCCGAAGTGGAAGTTCGACGACGCGACATTCGACCGCAGCGCGGCGTCGTTGAACAACCCGGACCACGCCAGCATCGTGATCCACAACTACCGGTGGCGGCTCGGCCTTGCCGAAGGCGAGCCACAGTAGGACGAGCTGGAAGGAGAGCTTGCGAAGAATCCGCGCATCACGGTGCCCACCATCACCCTCGAAGGGGATGCCAATGGCGCGCCACACCTGGATCCCAGCGTCTACGCCAAGCAGTTCTCCGGCCAGTACGAACACCGGACTATCGGCGGCGGTGTCGGGCACAATCCGCCACAGGAGGCGCCGCAGGCCTTCGCCGAAGCGGTGATGCAGGTCGCGGGTCGCCGCTGACGACTGATCGTCGAGGCAGCGGCAAGGCGTCGCCGTGGGCTATCCTCCGCCGGAACAACACACGGGGGTGCCTTGTGGTGATGCTGCAACGTGTCGGCCTCGCGGCCGTGGCCGGTACGGCTCTGCTCCTGGCGGCGTGCGCCGGCCAGGACACCCCGTCGTCGCCCGGCGCCGCGCCCGCCACCACCGCAGCGGCCTCCCCGGCCGCGAAGCCCGCCGCGTCCCCGACTGCCAAACAGGTGACGCTGCCGGACAGGTACGACCCGAAGCGGAACCCGGCCACCGACCTGAAGGCCGCGCTGGCGCTGGCCAAGGCGGACGGCAAGGCGGTGCTGATCGACTTCGGCGCGGACTGGTGCCCGGACTGCCACGTGCTGCACAAGCTGCTCCAGTCTGAGGAGACGAAGCCGCTGCTGGAGCGGAACTACCACCTGCTGGCGGTGGACGTCGGCGAGTTCGACCACAACCTGAAGTTCACCGCGAAGTACGTCGACCTGAAGCGCAGCGGCATCCCCGCCCTGGTGGTGTTGACCGCTGAGGGCAAGGTCAGGGTGGCCACGAACGACGGCTCCTTCGCCAACGCCCGCGACATGGACAGCGAGCAGGTCAACGCCTTCCTGACCAAGTGGGCGCCGAAGCAGTGACCGGCCGGACCCTCGTCCTGCTGGCCACGCTCGCGGGGGCGCTGCTCGCCGGCGGTTGCGGCCGCTCGGCCCATCCGGTGGACCCGAGCGAACGCAGCGGGCGGCTGGCGGCCGGCGGCGTGACGGTCGAGGCGACCCTCACCGACGGGCAGCTCCGGACGACGTTCCGCCCGGAGCGTCCCGGCTTCCACCTCTACAGCCTGGACCTGCCGGCGGACGGGGTGCAGGGGCTCGGCATCCCGACGGTCGTCACCGTTCGTGGTGACCTCGAGGCGACCGGAGCCCCGAGCGTCGACGCCCCGGTCCGCACTCTCCGCCTGGCGGAGCTCGGCGTCGAACTCCCCGTCTACCCGGACGGCCCGGTCACCGTCACGCTGCCGGTCCGCTCCACAGGAGACGGTCCGGCGGAGGTGGTCGTCACGTACGGCGCATGCAGTCCGAGCACCTGCCTCCCGCCCGTCCGCGAGCGGGCTGTCCCGCTGCACTGAGGCGACCGCGACACGCGGCCCGCGTCGAGGGTGAGCGAACTCACCGACGGCTGAGCCACCGGGCGCCGCGGGAGCAGGGCCACATCGGCGGTACGGCAGCAGGGCCGCGCCGGGGGAGCGAGGAAACCGCGTTGACAGGGTCGGTGGGTGGGACGCCTACTGGTGCGCCGGAGCAGGACGACGAAGGATCTACGGTGGACCGGACGTACCCGGGCGTGGACGCCCTCACCTGGAAGGAATTCGGCGAGGAGCACCTCGCCGGGTTGACTGAGCTGACCGAGGCGTGCCTGGCCGCCGACGGCGGGCTGCCGTTGTTCGCTCGCCCACCGCTGCTGCGAGCGCGACTGCTCCAGACCCGTACCCTCGGCGCCTGGCACGACGGCGCGCTGGTCGCGGCCGTCGGCGTCGGCACCGACCGCCGGCCGGCCACCAGCACAGGCCTGGTACATCCGGCGTGGCGCGGGCGGGGCCTCGGCGACCGGCTGCTGAACTGGGCGGACGAGCAGGCCGGCGACGCGGACCTGCTGCTGACCACCGAGTCGTGGAGCGCCGACGCGGACGCCCTGTTCGCCGCGCGCGGCTTCGACCAGACCTTCCTGGAGTGGGTGCTGCGGCACGACCTCGACGCGCTCCCCGACGTGGCTGCGCCGGACGGAGTACGGACCGAACCGATCACCTGGGAGATCGGCCCCGAACTGTTCGAGACCTACCGTGCGTCGTTCGCCGACCGGCCCGGCTTCGTGGAGCCGGACGCTGACGAGTGGCTGGGCGAGCTGCGGGAGGACGACGAATACCGGCCGGACCTGTCGATCATCGCCCGAGGTCCCGACGGCGCCGCCGTGGGCTTCCTCAACGTCATCGACAACTGGGTCGACCAGGTGGGCGTCGTCCCCGGCTGGCGGCACCGCCGGCTCGGGGCGTACCTGGTGGCAAGCGCGCTGCGGGCACTGGCCGCCGACGGCGCCGGCGAGGCGTGGCTCTGCGTGAACGACAACAACCCGGCCGCCGGGCTGTACCGGCGGCTCGGCTTCCGCGACGCCGGCCGCCGCGCCCGCTACCTGCGCCGCCGCCCGTGACCGCCGCCGAGCGGGACGACCATTCCGCGCTCGCCCGCTGGGCGGCCGGCTGCCTGCCCGCACACCTGCGCCCGGTCGTCTTCACCGACGGCTGAGCCACGGCGCGCCGCCGGCCGCGCGGTCATCGGCTTCCGGCGGGTGGCGCTCTCATTGAAAGAGCCTGCCGGGCCTTCTGGAGCGGCTCGGCTTGGTGATCACGGAGTCTTTGCGCCTGCGGCGCACCATGATCGAGTTTGTCTTCTTCTTCAACCCTTTGAGGATTCTGTCCTTCATCGCATGCCTCTCTTCTCGCGTGCCTCGGATCGGAGATGGCGATTCCGCCCCCAAACAACGGGCCGGCGTGGCGGCGCCGCAGGGGTCTACCCGGCCTGATCCTCCGCGTTTCGCAGCCCGCGTACCCGACGGGACAGCAGTCATTCACCAGCGTCGGCCTACGCCCCGTCGACGACTCACCCACGTGACGGAAATGACCGGGTCCGTCGAGGCCGAGCGGCCTGGCAGCACGACCACCTGCCCGCACACCTGCGCCCGGTCGTCTTCACCGGCGGTTGAGCCACGGCGCGCGCCGCGAGCAGGGCACGCTGTGGTCCACCGGCAGCGCACACCGCCCGCCGCCGCCCAGTGGCCGGTCGCAGAAGACCCAGTGGCGTACGCCCTGCTGGTCCTCGGCCGAGACGGTCACCCCGCCCGGCTCGACGCGTGCGCTGAGCCGGGCCAGCACACGGGCGGCGGTACGGGCGAAGATCCGGGCCCGGAGCAGGTCGGGCGCGGTGACCGGCAGGTGGATCACCCAGCGGTCGGTCATCGGTAGCGGTGGTTCGCCGACTGGGCGCTCTGCCAGGCGCGCAGGGCGTTCTTGATCCGTACGTTCTCCTCCTGCACCGCGACCAGGGCGGTCTGAGCGACCGTGAGTTCGTCGGCCACCCGGTGCAGGAAGGCGCGGATCTCGACGGGGTCGAGGCCGTGCCGGCGGACGTTGAAGCACCGATCGCGGATCTGCCAGGGCCGGAGCGGAAGCCGGCCCTGGAGTGGGCCGGCGTTTTCCGTCGGACGTCGTTGGTCGTGTCGGCTCGCCAGCCGACGGATCAGGTTGCGCACGGGTGACCGCCCATCGTCGGATCGCGTCGAAGTGGAGGGGGCGGTCTCCGCCGCTTGCGCTCGGCGGAGACCGCCCCGCCCTGCCACCGCAGCCTTGATCGGCGGTACGACAGCAGGGCCGCGCCGGGGGAGCGCGGAGGGTGAGGTCTCGGCGGCGATGCGAGACCGGTACGAGAGGCGCCAACCGACCGCAGCAGCACCGCATCACCGAGAGCGACGCTACCGATACCTCTCACCTCTGTCAACGCTCTCTTACCTGTCGAATCTGCCTGATGCGCTGCCTGCTGCTTCCCTTTCAGTTGTTGCCGCTCTTTCACCTGGTGCTCGATACTGGGAGGGCCAACCGACTGCAAGGGGCCTCCACGTGCCGATTCCGCCAACCATGGACGAGTTGATCAAGGATCTGCTGAAGCGGATCGAGGTGGGCGAGTTCCAACCCGGGTCGCAGATACCGTCCACCCAGGAACTGGCTGATCACTACGACCTGTCGCTCTCGACGATTCACCGAGCGGTGGCGACGCTGCGAGAGCAGGGTGTGCTGGTCGGCCGCCCGGGTCGCGGCGTCTTCGTCGCGGAATCCCCTCGGGGCTGACCAGTCTGGCAGGCGGCCAAGCGCTTCGTTGTCCGGGCGCACGATTTCCATCCTGGCGACGCAAAGCCAGCCCTGAACTCTTCGTCCCGAACGCGGGCACGCGGCACCATCACTTGTCAGCCGTTGTCGTCCGGTGCTGCTGGGCGTGGCCATCATGCTGATCAGCGGCGGGCATCGTCAGCGGCTGCCGGCGGTTTCGATGCCTCCGTGCTGCCTCGGGGCCAAGGGGCAGTGCCGTCGGTCGGTTGGAACGCAGGTGGCACAGCGACGTCCTACTATGGCCGAGCATCGCCAGCGTCAACGAGCCTCTGGGACGGACATTGCGCAACTTCACGTGGGAGGAGTGGGCCGGACCTATCGAGAAGGCGGCGGTAACCGCTCTCGGCCAACCCGTGCTGTCGTGGGCTGTTGGTGGTCGAACCCTGGATGATCGGCGCGTCGAGGTATTCGCCGAGCTGGTGCAGCTGGTCGATGTAGGCGCCGATCACCAGCACCTGGTCGCCGCGGTGCCGGTCGACCAGAGCCTTCACCACCGGGAGCTTCGTCCGGGCGGTCGCCGCCATCCGGTAGCGCTCCTCGGACTCCGCCGTCGCGTACGACATCCGCTCCGCGTCGGTCAGTGTCACCCGTACCTCGGTGCACTCGGCCGGGGCGTCGTACCGCTTGGGGCCGATCAGGCTGAACACGTCGCCCTCCCGGCCGTCCTCCCGAACCAGGGTCGCGGTCAGCCCTAGCCGGCGGCGGGCCTGAAGGTCCGCGGTGAAGAGGGGCTGGTTGAAGGTCACCAAGGTGAGCGCCCGGCCCAGGATCGGATGATCCTGGGCCGAGCCGGATTCGTCTGCGCGTCAGTCGAACGCGGCGGCGAACATGCCGGGCTGATACGAACCACCCCGCTGGTGCACGATCACGGCGAGCCGGTTGGCTGCGTTGATCAGGGCGACCAGGGAGATCAGCGCGGCGATCTGGTCGTCGTCGTAGTGCTTGCGTACCTGGGCCCAGGTCTCGTCGGACACGCCCTGGTAGGCGTCGGCGAGCCGGGTGCCCTCTTCGGCGAGCGCCAGCGCGGCCTGCTCGGCCTCGGTGAAGACGGTGGACTCGCGCCAAGCGGCGACCAGGTGGAGCCGGACCGCGGTCTCGCCGGCGGCTGCGGCCTCCTTGGTGTGCATGTCGATGCACCAACCGCAGCCGTTGATCTGGCTGGCCCGCAGCGACACCAGCTCCTGCGTGGACTTTGGCAGCGGCGACTGCTGGATTACCATGCCGGCGTTGGCGAACCGCTTGAAGAACTTCATGGCGATCTCGTTGTCGAACATGTTGAATCGGGCGTCCATGGTTCCGTCCTTCACTCGTGGTGTTCGGTGGACGAACATGGGATGCCGGCGATCGGGTCCCTGTGACGTCGCGGCCAGGTGACGGCCGCCACAGCAGGAGGTGTCACACCACGGCGGGATCCGGCATCTGGTGGGTGACACAGTCGAGAGCGAACGGGAGTCACCCATGGTGGGCACGCCGCAGACCGCAGCCGACGATCGAGGCCGGGGCATCGACCGTGACGACCGCCCGGATCCGGCCACCGAGGCGTTCCTCGCCCATCGCAACCTGCTGTTCACCGTCGCGTACGAGATGCTCGGTTCGGCCGCCGACGCGGAGGACGTCCTCCAGGAGACGTGGTTGCGGTGGGCGGGCGTCGATCTCGGCACGGTGCGGGATCAGCGTGCCTACCTGGTCCGGATCACCACCCGCCAGGCTCTCGCCCGGCTGCGTACGCTCGGCCGCCGCAAAGAGTCCTACGTCGGCTCCTGGCTGCCCGAGCCGCTGCTCACCGCGCCCGACGTGGCCGAGGACGTCGCGTTGGCCGACAGCGTCTCGATGGCGATGCTGCTGGTGCTGGAGACGCTCGCACCGACCGAACGGGCGGTGTTCGTGCTGCGGGAGGTGTTCGACGTCGGGTACGACGAGATCGCCGAAGCCGTCGACAAGAGCCCGGCCGCGGTCCGCCAGATCGCACACCGGGCACGGGCGCACGTCGCGGCGCGTCGGCCGCGCCGGGTCGTCTCAGCGACCGAGACCCGGTACGCGCTCGATGCGTTCCAACGAGCGGTCGAGACCGGCGATCTGCAGAGCCTGCTCGACATCCTCGCGCCAGAAGTCGTCCTTCTCGGCGACGGTGGCGGAGTCAAGCAGGCCGTCCTGCGGCCCATCGTGGGGGCCGACAAGGTCGCACGCCTGCTGGCCGGCGGCTGGGGCCGGGTCGCCGACATCTCGTCGCTGCGGCCGGCGCAGGTCAATGGCTACCCGGCGCTGATCCTCCAGCTCGACGGCGAGCTCGACACCGTCTTGGCCGTGCGCATCGACGACGGCCTCATCACTGGCCTCTACGCGGTGCGCAATCCCGAGAAGCTGTCGCACATGGAGCGGGAGACCGTCCTGAGCCGCTGAGCCGGCGGGACCGAGCGGCCGGCCGATTCGTTGACGACATCAAGTTGGTAGGGAGCGAGACAGGCCTCCGCTCCTCGCGACATCGCACCGGAGCCTGGCCGGCCGCCCCCGGCCGCCTGCGTCGGGCCGCGTGTCAGTCGACCGTCGGCAGCTTCGGGCCAAGCACGTCGTCGGCGTCCGCGATCGACGGCATCTGCGGCAGGCGTGGCGAAATTGGTACCGCATGCAGTACCATTTTCTCGTGCCGTCCATAGCCAAGCTCGTTGAAGCGATGCGAAGCAACCAGCAGAACGTCGCCTATAACGATCTCTACGGCGTGTGCGAGCACTACTTTGGAAAGCCCCGGCAGGCCGGTACCTCCCACGCGGTGTTCAAGATGCCCTGGGCGGGCGACCCACGCGTCAACATCCAGAACGACAAGGGCAAGGCCAAGGCCTACCAGGTCCGGCAGGTGCTCAAGGCGATCGACAAGAAGGAGGCCATGTGATGCACCCCGAAGCCCGTCCCGAGATCACCCACTACACCTACCGCGTCACCTGGTCCGCCGAGGATGACGAGTTCGTCGCCACCTGCGTCGAGTTCCCGTCGCTCTCCTGGCTTGCGCCGTCGCAGATCGGCGCCCTCCAAGGGCTTGAGGATCTGGTGCGTGAGGTGATCGGGGACATGGCGGTGCAGGGTGAGCCGGTGCCACAGCCGTTCGCTGACCGCAGCTACTCGGGCAAGTTCAATCTCCGCGTCGGCGAGAGCCTGCACCGCGAACTCGCCATGCGGGCCGCTGAGGACGGGATGAGCCTCAACCAGTACGTGCTGGGGAAGCTCCGAGCCGCCTGACCAGGCCGTTCAGTCCACGCTCGGCAGCTTCGGCCCCAGCACGTCGTCGGCGTCGATGATCGTGTACGCGTACCCCTGCTCGGCGAGGAAGCGCTGGCGGTGGGCGGCGTACTCGGTGTCGATGGTGTCCCGGGAGACCACCGTGTAGAAGTGCGCCTGCCGTCGATCGGCCTTGGGTCGCAGCACCCGGCCGAGACGCTGCGCCTCCTCCTGCCGGGAGCCGAAGGTGCCGGAGACCTGGATCGCCACCGCCGCCTCGGGCAGGTCGATGGAGAAGTTGCCGACCTTGGAAAGGACCAGGGTGCGCAGCTCACCCGAGCGGAACGCGTCGAAGAGCCGCTCGCGCTCCTTGTTGGTGGTCGAACCCTGGATGATCGGCGCGTCGAGGTATTCGCCGAGCTGGTGCAGCTGGTCGATGTAGGCGCCAATCACCAGCACCTGGTCGCCGCGGTGCCGGTCGACCAGGGCCTTCACCACCGGGAGCTTCGTCCGGGCGGTCGCCGCCATCCGGTACCGCTCCTCGGACTCCGCCGTCGCGTACGACATCCGCTCCGCGTCGGTCAGCGTCACCCGTACCTCGGTGCACTCGGCCGGGGCGATCCAGCCCTGCGACTCGATGTCCTTCCACGGCGCGTCGTACCGCTTGGGGCCGATCAGGCTGAAGACGTCGCCCTCGCGGCCGTCCTCGCGGACCAGCGTCGCCGTCAGCCCTAGCCGGCGGCGGGCCTGTAGGTCCGCGGTGAACCGGAAGATCGGCGCGGGCAGCAGGTGGACCTCGTCGTAGATGACCAGGCCCCAGTCGCGGGCCCCGAACAGGTCCAGGTGGGTGAACATGCCGCCGCGCCGCGAAGTGAGCACCTGGTACGTGGCGATGGTGACCGGGCGGATCTCCTTGCGCTCGCCCGAGTACTCGCCGATCTCCTCCTCGGTCAGCGAGGTGCGCGCGATCAGCTCCCGCTTCCACTGCCGGCCGGCGACCGTGTTGGTGACCAGGATCAGGGTCGTCGCCTTCGCCTCAGCCATCGCCGCCGCCCCGACCAGCGTCTTGCCCGCGCCGCAGGGGAGGACCACCACGCCCGACCCGCCGGCCCAGAACGCTTCCACGGCCTCCCGCTGGTACGACCGCAGGGTCCACGGCTTACGGCCGTCCTTGCCGGCCTCGGCCAGCTCGATCGGGTGCGCCTCGCCGTCGACGTACCCGGCCAGGTCCTCCGCCGGCCAGCCGAGCTTGAGCAGCGCCTGCTTGAGCCGGCCCCGCTCCGACGGGTGCACCTGGATCGTGTCGTCGTCGATCTTGTCGCCGAGCATGCCGGCGAGCTTCTTGCTCTTGGCGACCTCGATCAGCACCAGCCGGTCCAGCGCCCGCAGCACCAGGCCGTACGCCGGGTCGTTGGCGAGCTGGAGCCGGCCGTACCGGTCCATCGTCTCGGCCACGTCGACCAGCAGCCCGTGCGGGACGGGGTAGCGGGAGTACTTGATCAGCGAGTCCACCACGCCCTCGGCGTCGTGACCGGCGGCCCGGGCGTTCCACAGCCCCAGCGGGGTCAGCCGATAGGTGTGCACGTGCTCGGGGGAGCGCTCCAACTCGGCGAAGGGCGCGATCACCATCCGGCAGGCCTGCGCGTCCGGGTGGTCGATCTCCAGCAGCAGGGTCTTGTCCGACTGCACGATCAGTGGTCCACCGCTCACGCCAGTGTCCTCTCCATTGCCGAATTTCCGCGCCCGCCGACCGGCTGACCTGCCGAAGGCCGACCATCCAGTGTTGCACGCGGGCAGGTGTCCGGAAATAGTCACGGCCGGCAGGCAACGTGACGCTCTTCCCGCACGTCTAGAGAGCGGGACAACTGGCCAGGGGAGGGCGCATGCAGCGTGTCCGGTTTATCGCTCGGGCCGTCGCCCTGGCAGCGGTCCTGCTGGTCGGCGTCGGTGCGTGCGCGCTCGATCCGCAGGGCGACGGGACCGGCGCTGCCGCGCCGGCCCCCGTCGGCGTGACGGAACGGGAATCGGGGGCGAGCGCGACGCCCACGCCGGACCGGACCACCGGTCGTCCGACTCCGCAGCCGAGCCGGACGACCACGCCGAAGCCGAGCCGGACGCCGAAGCCGAGCGCCACGCCGCGACCCACCGGCCCGTCGGTGACGTACACCGGCTGCCCGCAGGGGGATCGGCAGCGGGACGTGGAGACGTACCTGGCCCGGCTGGGCGGGTTCGGCACGGTGACCGTGGACGGGAAGCAGTCCGCCGCCGACTGCGCCGCGATCAAGCGGTTCCAGCGCCGGTACGGCATCAGCCCGGCCGAGGGCCGCGCCGGCCGCACCACGTCCGACGTGGCGCGCCGGCTCGCCACCACCGACGTACGCCGCTGCCGGGCCGGCTCCGGGCTGACCTTCTGCGTCGACCTGACCCGGCAGACGGTCTGGGCGATGCGCAACGGCACGGTGGTGCTGGGGCCCACCGTCACCCGGACCGGCATGGCCGGGTACCCGACCACCGCCGGCACCTACCGGGTCGGGGGCCGCAACCTGAAGGAGTGGTCCAACCCGTACGAGGTCTGGCTGCCGTACTGGCAGCAGTTCAACGGCGGGATGGGCTTCCACGAGACCACCACGTACCTGCACAACGGCGCGATCGGCTCGCACGGCTGCGTCAACCTGCTGCACGCCGACGCCGTCCGGCTCTGGGAGCTGGGCCGGCTCGGCACCCGGGTGGTCCTCTTCGGCCGCCGGCCCGGCACCTGAGCCGGATCGGGGTTTCTCCCCTGTCACCGCCGCCCCCCGAGTGACACGCTGAAGGTCGGAGGCGGCGGGACGGGGAGGCGACAGATGACGGTCGACCACGACGCGATCCCCGACGAGGGTCGGGCGCCGGCCCACGAGGTCACCAGGGCCGCCCTGGTCGGCTACGCGACCGCCGCGGTCGGCCTGGTCGGCTGGTTCCTCTTCGGGCTGCTGGTGCAGCGCCAGGGCTTCATCGACTCGGTCGGCGAGTCGGCGGGCGCCGGGTTCGCGCTGCTGCTGGCCGTCTCGGTGGTCGGCACGCTCCGGCGCAACGGACGCTGACCGGTCGCCTCAGTCCTCCAGCACCGCCGCGGTGATCCGGTGCAGCGCGAAGGTGTGCAGCATCTCCGTCCGATCGTCCTCGGCGCGCAGGTAGCCCGCCCCGATCGACACCGGCCGGACCAGCCGGGACGCGGTCGCCCCGTGCGCGTCGACGTAACCCACCCAGACCAGCGCCTTGTCGCGGACCGCCTGCTGAAGCACGGCGAGCGCGTCGCTGTGCCCGGGCGCGGGCGCCGGCCCGGTGCCGGCCGCGCCGGCGCGGACCACCGCCGGGGCCCGCCGGGCCGCCCGCGCCGCCGCCTCGCCGCGCCGGATCTGCTCCACCACGCCGAGCAGCCGGGGCAGGGGCAGTTTCGGGGCCGCCAGCGGGTCGAGGGTCCGGGTCGACACCG
>NZ_JAPFQV010000101.1:0-14588 GCF_033804685.1 Micromonospora sp. RTP1Z1 | reverse complement strand
ACCCCGCTGCGGGCCCGCTCGATGACCACCGCGGACGGTGACCACTACGCGGTCGCTCCGTTCGGCCGTGCCGGTCTGGTGCTGGTGGTGGCGCGGGACCACAGCGAGCCCCTCGCGTCCGCCGCGTTCCACTCCACCGAGGTGGACCGGCTGGCCCAGCTGGTCCGGGCCAGCGCGGTGATCCTCGGCGACCGCCTCGACCTGGTCGGCGCCCCGCCCGTGACCAGCGTCACCTGACCGGTTGGTGGGTGTCACCGTCGGGCAACGACGGCGCAACAGCCGGCCGGCAGGGTCTTGTGGTGAGGAAGGGAGCAGACATGACGCTATGGCGGATCCGAGCCACCGTGGACGACCGACCGGGCTACCTGTCGGTCCTCACGGCGAGCCTCGCGTTGCGCGGGGTCAACATCCTCACCGTGCAGGTGCACACCACGGAGGTGGGCGCCGTCGACGACTTCCTCGTCGACGCGCCCGACCACCTGAACGAGGCGGACCTGTTGGCCGCCGTCGAGCGGGGGCGCGGACGGGACTGCTGGGTGGCGCGCAGCGAGGCGCGCGGCCTGGCCGACCAGCCCACCCGGGTGCTCGGCCTGGCCACCCGGCTGGTCCTCGACCCGGACGCGACCGGGGAGGCGCTGCGTGCCCTGCTCGGCGCGGACGCCGTGGCCTGGCGGCCGGTGCCGGTCGGCGCCCGGTCCCGGGTCGGCGCGGCGACGATGCTGCTCGCCGACCCGACCGGCGGGTCGTTTGAGCTGCGCCGGGCCGCGCCCAGCTTCACCCCGGCCGAGTACGCCCGGGCGCAGGCGCTCGTCGAGCTGGCCGCCACGGTGGCCCGCCGGTCGGCGGACCAGGTCACCCTGCTCCTGCCCGACGGGTCGGAGCTGCTGGTCCGGCCGGCGACGGTGGACGACCTGCCGGGCGTGGTGGAGCTGCACGAGGCCTGCTCGGCGCGGAGCCGGCAGCGCCGGTACCTGGGTGGCGCGGCGTGCCCGTCGGCGCCCCGGCTGCGTCGGCTGCTCGAACCGGCGCGAGGCGTCACCCTCGTCGCGCAGAGCGCCGGCTCCGGCGGGGAGGCGGAGTCGGTCGTCGCGATGGCGAACCTGCTCGCGGAGGGGGACGAGGCCGAGGTGGCGCTGCTGGTCCGGGACGACTGGCAGCGACGTGGCCTCGGCACCGCCCTGCTCCGCCGCCTGGCCGGGCGCGCCGAGCGGGCCGGGTACGGCGCCCTGGTCCTGCACACCCAGGCGGAGAACGCCCCGATGCTGCGGACGGTGGCCCGACTCGACCGGCCGGCGACGACGGAGCGGGACGGCTCACTGGTCAGCGTGACGGTGCCGCTGGCCGTCGACCCGGCCCGGGCCGGTCGGGCGTACGGCCCGGTCAGCCTGCCCGGCCCCCGCCGACCGTAGCGGGCGGGGTGGGCGCGGCCGGGTTGACGCCCGGCCCGCCCGGTGGGACCGGCCGACCTCCGGTGCGGAGGACAGTGAAACGGCAGGGCCCCCGGTGCGGGGGCCCTGCCCATGTCCGGCCCGGCCGGCCCTGCGCCCGCTGCGGTCACCGACGGACGTCAGCGCGTCAGGTGGCCGGGTAGCTGTTGTAGTCGGGGAAGTTGCCGTAGAGCCGGCCGTCCCCGCCGACTGTGACCGCGTGGACGAGCAGGTCGCCACCGACGAAGGCGCCCTTCCAGGAGGCGCCCCGGCCGCCGAACGGCTCCTCCCGGTCGCCCCGCGAGCGTGGCTTGTTGATGCCCACCTTGAACGCCTGGAGGTCGACCGCGAGCTTCGCCGCCTCGTCGGTGTCGTCGCAGGCCAGCGACGCCACGAGCGCGCCGTTGGAGGCGTTCATCGCGGCCAGCAGCTCGTCGGTGGTGTCGACCACGACGATGGTGTCGACCGGGCCGAACGGCTCGGCGTGCATCAGCCGGGACCGGCCGGGCGGGGCGAGCAGCACCGCCGGGGCCACGTACGCCGAGGTGTCCTGGCCGTCGAGGAACGGCGCGCCGTCGAGCTTGCCGCGGTGCAGCGGCACCGCGCCGCCGCGTACCGCCTCGTCGACCTTGCGGCGCAGCTCCTCGGCCTTGGCGGCGCTGATCAGCGGGCCGAAGTCGAGCTCGGGCAGCGGGTCGCCGGCCGACCAGTCGGCGTCGACGGCGAGCGGGTGTCCGAACCGGACGGAGCGCACCACCGGGAGGTACATGTCGAGGAACTCGTCGACCAGGTCGCGCTGGACCACGAACCGCGGGTATGCGGTGCAGCGCTGCTTGCCGTACTCGAAGCCCTTCTTCAGGTGCGCGGCGAGCAGGTCCCACTGGGAGAAGTTCCAGATGCCCCAGGCGTTGAGGCCTTCCTGCTCGATGAAGTGCCGCTTGTCGGAGTCGAGCAGCGCGGCGGCGACCTTGCCGCCGTTGGAGCGGCCGCCGACGAAGGCGACCGCGCCGATCTCCGGCGCCCGGACCAGAACCTCGGACAGCTCCTCACCGCCGCCGGAGACGAGCGTGGCGGGGAGTCCGGCGCGGCGCATCAGGGCGTGTGCGACGGTGAGGCAGACCGCGCCGCCCTGGGACGGGGTCTTGGCGATGACCGCGTTGCCGGCGAGCAGCTGCACCAGCTCGGCGTGGACCAGCACGCTCATCGGGTAGTTCCAGGAGGCGATGTTGCTGACCGGGCCGGGCAGCGCCTCCCGGCCGTCGGCGAGCATCCGGTCGATCTCGCCGACGTACCAGCGGACGCCGTCCAGGGCACGGTCCACGTCGGCGCAGGCGAGCCGCCACGGCTTGCCGATCTCCCAGACCAGCAGCATGGCGAGCAGGTCGCGGTGCGCGGTGAGCGCGTCCAGCGCGTCGGTGACCCGGGCCTTGCGGTCGGCGAGCGGGGTCCGCGCCCACTCCCGGTGCGCGGCGGCGGCGTGGGCTACCGCCCTGCGGGCCGAGTCGGCGTCGAGCCGGGCCAGGTTGACCAGGACGGTGTTGTCGACCGGGGTGCGGACGCCGGTGGGCGCCCCGACCGCCCGCCAGTCGCCCTCGACCAGGTTGTGCAGCATGGTGACGCCGTCGACCGGCGCTCCGAAGGCCTCCGGTGCGGCGGCCACCGCGCGGGCGAGGGTGTCGGACCAGGCGGTGCCGTCGGCGAGTCTGAGAGCCATCGCGTTCTCCTCAGGGTTGACCGGGGGAGCGGCGGCGTCGATGGCACCGCTGGTGTCGGGTACTGTCCCGCGCCGTCGAGCGCGGCGGCAACCGTACGCTCGTATGCCAGGACACCAGGCCCGCCGTCCGACGTCGACCGCGGAACCTCGCGGCCGTCGACCACCGGCTCGGACCTGGGAGTACGCCTCAAGTAAATGGAAGCATACCGATGATGTGATCCATGCCCGGGCGGCATCGACCGGGCTACCCGTCAGTACGGATCTATACCGGATCCGGTTCAACGGCGGCTGGAGCGCCGCGCAGCGCCGCGATCGCGTCGTCGGTCGAGCAGACCGTGCCGAGCCGGCGGAAGATGTAGTCGACGGCGAACTCGTGCGCGTAAGCGTCCAGTCCGGACATCGCGTCGTGCGGGAAGACCACGCGGTAGCCGATCTCCTCGCCCACCCGGGCGGTCTGCTCCACCCCGAAGTTGGTGACCAGTCCGGCGACGACCAGCGTGTCGACGCCCCGCTCGCGCAGGGCGGCGTCCAGCCCGGTCTCGTGGAAGGCGCCCCAGCTGTGCTTGACGATGGTCAGGTCGCCGTCGCGCGGGATCGCCTCGCTAATCAGCTCGCTCCCCGCCGGCTGCGGGTCCGGGCCGGGGCGCTCGACCCGGACCGCCACGACGGTGGCGCCGGCGGTGCGGGCGGCGTCGGCGAGCGCGACGCAGCGGGTCGCCACGTCCGCACCGGAGTGCGGGGCGGTGGGCAGGTCCACGATGCGCCGTTGCAGGTCGATCAGGACGACGGCGGTCCGGGTCGGGTCGAGAGCGTCCACAGTCAAGATCATATCGGAGACCGGCTGCTCAGGGGGTCCCTGGCCGGGTCGACGGTGAGCGGTGGGCACGGGTTGCTGCCCTGGCGTCGAGGCAATCCGGCCCGGACAGGCGGAACCGGCCGCCGGACGGAGGTCCGACGGCCGGTCGCTGCTGGCGCGGGGTCAGCTGGTGAAGGTGATCTTGTCGCGGCGACGGCGGAGCACCATCAGCGCGACACCGCCACCGATCAGCGCGAGACCGGTCAGCGCGGTGCTGGTCGCGGCCACGCCGGTCAGCGGCAGGCCGCCCTCGGTGCCGCTGCCGCCGCCGCTGCCGCCACCGGCGGACGACGGGTTCTCCGACGAGCCGCCCGACTGGCCCGGGTTCGGGGTCGGCGACTCCTCGCCCGGGTTGGACGGGGTCGGCGACGGCGACTCGCACGGCTTCAGCCAGAACACCTTGTGCTTGTCGTCGAACGCCTTGCCGTCGGTCAGGTCGACGTCCAGCTTGATGTGGTAGCCCTGCTGCTCCTGGAGCTTCAGTCCGGCCAGGTCCAGGTCCTTGGCGGAGAGCCTGATGACCTCGTCGTGGTCGTTCTGCGCGCCGGCGGCCGGGTCGTTGCTGATCACGTAGTTCTTGACCGACCAGACGACCTTGTCCTTCGGGCTGCTCGACGGTGGCTGCGCCCAGAGGGTGATGTTCGCCTTCTGGCCCTCGTCGAAGTTGAAGAACTCCAGCTCGAAGTCGCAGGTGACGTGCGGCTGGTTGTCGACCTTGTCCTCGAACGGGGCACCGTCGATCTTCACCGTGCCGTTGTCACCCGGCGGGTTGTGCGGGTTCCCGGTCAGGGATGCGCCCGCCCAGGCCGGAGCGGCGAAGGCGAGGCAGGCCGTGGCGGCGGCAGCGGTGAGGGCCGCGCGCATCACGTGCCGACGCTGTGGCATGAATAGTCCTCCGAGATCGGGTGAGGGGGCGGCACATGATCGCATGTGGTCCGTGGGGTGACGACATCGGACGATCGGCCTGAGCTGACAACTCCGCGGCCAACGACGCGTACGCCGACAGTCGCTCCGACTACGTGATGAACGAGGTCGCCACCGACTACAACGCCGGCTTCACCTCCGCCCTCGCCCGGCTCTCCCAGGAGTACGGCGGCCACATCGGCTACGGCGTGCGCCCCTCGGCCCGGCGGCGGGGCGTGGCGACCTTCGCGCTGGGCGTGGCGCTCAGCGAGGCCGCCCGACGGGGCATCGATCCGGTCCTGGTCACCTGCGACGACGACAACACCGCCTCGGCACGCATCATCGAGCGCCACGGCGGGGTGCTGGAGGACGTCCGGGACACCGAGCTGGGCCGGATCCGGCGCTACTGGATCGCCACCCGCTGACTCAGTCGGGCAGGTCGTCGGCGAGGAGGTCCATCAGGAGGGCGTCGTGCCAGCGGCCGTCGGCACCGCGCTCGTACCGGCGCATGATGCCGACCGGGCGGAAGCCCGCCTTCGCGTACGCCCGGATCGCGGCGGTGTTCGCCGCCGCCGGGTCGATCGTGAACCGGTGGTGGCCGTGCTCGTCGACCAGGTGTCGGGCCAGGGTGCGGATCGCGTCGCCGCCGAGGCCGGCGCCGCGGACCGCCGGGTCGAGGAAGATGTCCATCGCGGCGTGCCGGTAGTCCGGGTCGGGTTCGGCGTACCACTGGATCGCGCCGGCCAGCCGGCCGTCGTGCTCGATGGCGTACACGGTCAGGTCGTCGTCGGCCAGGTCGGCGCGGACCGCCTCGGCCAGGTCGTCGCCGCCGCGCCACCAGTGGCGGACCTCCGGCGTGGCCCGGATCGCCGCGAGGGCCGGCACGTCCGCGTCCGTCGCCGGTCGCAGTGTCACCGCCCGCCCCCGCAGCACGGCCTCAGCCCCGGATCTCGCCGTGCTCGACGCAGACCGCCGACCAGCCGACCGGCAGGACCTGCACCTTCATCCGGCGCCGACAGCGCGCGCAGTAGCGCGGCGGCTCCAGCGCCCGGGCCGCCGCGCACGCCTCGTGGGGACCCGCCGCGGCGGCTTCACCGCAACGGTCGCACCACAGCTCGGTCACCGGCGGCCTCACAGCGTCGCGGAGAGCGCCTTGACCGGCATCTTCAGGTCCTCGAGCAGGTCGAGGTCCGCCGTCGCCGGCCGGCCCAGGGTGGTCAGATAGTTGCCGACGATCACCGCGTTGATGCCGCCCAGCAGGCCGTCCCGGGTGCCCAGGTCGCCGAGGGTGATCTCGCGGCCGCCCGCGTACCGCAGGATCGTCCGCGGCATGGCCAGCCGGAATGCGGCGATGGCCCGCAGCGCGTCCTTGCCCTCCACCACCGGGCGGTCGCCGAGCGGGGTGCCCGGGCGGGGGTTGAGGAAGTTCAGCGGGACCTCGTGCGGGTCCAGCTCGGCGAGCTGCGCGGCGAACTCGGCGCGCTGCTCGACGGTCTCGCCGAGGCCGAGGATGCCGCCGCAGCAGACCTCCATGCCCGACTCGCGGACCATCTTCAGCGTCTCCCAGCGCTCCTCCCAGGAGTGCGTGGTGACCACGTTCGGGAAGTAGGAGCGGCAGGTCTCCAGGTTGTGGTTGTAGCGGTGCACGCCCATCTCGACCAGCTCGTCGACCTGCTCCTGGGTGAGCATGCCCAGCGACGCGGCGACCTGGATGTCGACCTCCGCCTTGATGGCGGCCACACCCTCGCGCATCTGCTTCATCAGCCGGGCGTCCGGGCCGCGCACCGCGGCCACGATGCAGAACTCCGTCGCCCCGGACTTCGCGGTCTGCTTCGCCGCCTCCACCAGCGACGGGATGTCCAGCCAGACCGAGCGGACCGGTGAGGTGAACAGGCCCGACTGCGAGCAGAAGTGGCAGTCCTCCGGGCAGCCGCCGGTCTTCAGCGAGACGATGCCCTCGACCTCGACCTCCGGGCCGCACCAGCGCATCCGTACCTCGTGGGCGAGCTGCAGGGCGGCGGGGACGTCTTCGTCGGGCAGGTTCAGCACGGCGAGGACACCGGCCTCGTCGAGGCCGACGCCGTTCTCCAGCACCTGGGTACGGGCCTGGTCGAGGATCTCTGGCATGGCTCGTACCCTACAAGGCCGCCGGACGGGGGGAGAACGGCCCAGGCCCGGCGTTCGACCCGGGCACCAGCGGCCTCCGAGCAGCCCGGCGGGGCGGCCGGCGCCACGCCGGCGCCGGTCGGCCGGGTGGTAACTTCGGCCGGCGGGAGCGCCCGCGGGTGCGGCGGACGAGGGGAGTGACGGTGGCGGACTGGCTGGCGGCGCTCGACCGCCGCGCCGAGCTGCGGGCCAGGGCGGGGTTCACCCGCACCCTGCGCCCCCGCGCCGCCGGCGACGCCGTGGTCGACCTGGCCGGCAACGACTACCTCGGCCTGGCCACCCACCCCGAGGTCACGGCCGCCGCCGCGCGGGCGCTGTCCGGGTACGGGCTGGGGGCCACCGGGTCGCGCCTGGTCCGCGGCTCCACCGACGCCCACCACGCCCTCGAGGACACCCTCGCCGACTGGCTCGGCACCGACCGGGCGCTGGTCTTCTCCTCCGGCTACCTGGCCAACCTCGCCGCCGTCCGGGGGGTCGTCCAGCCGCGTACGCTGCTCGTCTCCGACGCCCACAACCACGCCTCGCTGATCGACGGCTGCCGGATCTCCGGCGCGGAGACCGTGGTGACCCCGCACGCCGACGTCGACGCGGTGGCCGCCGCCCTGGCCGCCGCCCCCGGCCGGCCGGCGGTGGTGCTCACCGAGTCGGTCTTCTCGGTCGACGGCGACCTGGCCCCGCTGGCCGCGCTGCACGCCGTCGCCCGGCGGCACGGCGCGCTGCTGCTGGTCGACGACGCGCACGCGCTCGGCGTGACCGGCCCGGGCGGCGCCGGCGGGGTGGCCGCCGCGGGGCTGGCCGGCGAGCCGGACGTGGTGGTCACGGCCACCCTGTCGAAGGCGCTCGGCGGCGCCGGCGGAGTGGTCGCCGGCCCGGCCGAGTTCGTTCGGCACCTGGTGGAGACGGGCCGCACGTTCATCTTCGACACCGCACTGCCCCCGGCGGTGGCCGCCGGGGTCGCCGCCGCCGCGCGGCTGGCCCGCGCCGGCGACGACCTCCGCGCCGAGCTGGCCGACCGGGCCGCGCTCGCGGTGCGCCGGCTGGGCGCCGCCGGGCTGACCGTCTCCACCCCCGACGCGGCGGTGGTCTCGGTCACCGCGCCGGGCCCGGAGGCGGCGACCGCCTGGGCGGCCGACTGCCGGGACCGGGGCGTCGCGGTGGGCTGCTTCCGGCCGCCGTCCACCCCGGACAGCCGCTCCCGGCTCCGGCTGACCATCAGCGCCGGGGTGGCCCGCGCGGACTACGAACGGGCGCTTGACGTCATCGTGGAGTGTGCACCATGACCGATGGGGGCTGGACCGGGCCGGTGCTGGTGACCGGCACGGACACCGAGGTGGGTAAGACCGTGGTGACCGCGGCGATCGCCGCGGCGGCCCAGGCCGCCGGGCTGCGGGTCGCCGTGATCAAGCCCGGCCAGACCGGTACGGCCACCGGCGAGCCCGGCGACGTCGACTCGGTGACCCGGCTGGCCGCCCCGCTGACCGGCCGGACCCTGGCCAGCTACCCGGATCCGCTCGCCCCGCTCGCCGCCGCCCGGGTCGCCGAGCTGGAGCCGCTGGAGCTGTACGCGGCGGTCGACGCGGTCCGCGAGGAGGCCGACAAGCACGACCTGGTGCTCGTCGAGGGGGCCGGCGGTCTGCTCGTACCGATGGGGCTGCGGCCCTCGGGCGAGCCCTGGACGGTGGCCGACCTTGCGGTGTCGCTGGGCGCCCCGGCCGTGGTGGTGGCCCGCGCCGGGCTCGGCACGCTGAACCACACCGCGCTCACCCTGGAGGCGTTGGAGCGCCGGGCCGTCCCGGCCGGGGTGGTGATCGGCGCCTGGCCGGCCGCGCCGGAGCTGGTGCACTGGACCAACCTGACCGACCTGGTGCCGAACCTGCTCGGCGCCCTGCCCGACGGGGCGGGCGGCATGGACCCCGGGGTGTTCCGCCGCTCCGCTCCCGGCTGGCTCACGCCGGCGCTGCACGGGGTGCTGGACGACTGGCGTACCTGGGCCGAGGACATCAGCTGACGCTCCGGCCGGGCGTCACCGCGGTGGTCCTGTGGAGCTGAATCGGATACGACATCAGGCGCCAGGGTGGCTGGTCGTTCTCGCCGCGCCCGCTGATTCGTCTGCGACATCAGCTCCATAGGCGCGCCCCCCGGAGGTCCCGGCGGCCGGCGACGGCGTCGGAGTGGGCGGCTGCGGCGTCGGCACGGTCAGGGGCGGCGGATGACGAATGCGTCCGGCATCCGGAAGGTGAGGTTGTCCGGGCACCACGGCGCGCGGACCACGGTCACCCCGTCGAGCAGCGCAGCCGCCTCGGCGACCACCACCGCCGCCTCCATCCGGGCCAGGTGGGCGCCCACGCAGCGGTGCGCGCCCGCCCCGAAGGCCAGGTGCCCACGGGAACCGCGCTGTCCCGGCCTGAACTCGGCCGGGGCGGCCACCACCTCGGGATCCCGGCCGGCCCGGGCCAGCCACGCCACGATGCTGGTGCCCGCGGGCACCTTCGTCCCGCCCAGCGTGGTGTCCACCGCGGCCACCCGCCGCCAGGTGACGATCGGCGGCTCCAACCGCAGCCCCTCCTCGACCACGTCGGTGACGGCGACCTCGCCGGCGCGCAGCCGCGCGCGTACCGCCGGTTCACCGGTCAGTCGGTGCAGCAGCAGGGTGAGGAACTGCGAGGTGGTCTCCTGGCCGGCGACCAGCAGGAAGAACAGCGCGCCCACCACCACGTCGGGAGAGTGCCCGGCGGCCCGCAGCCGGGCGGCCAGCCCCCCGCCGGTGGCGGCGAACGCGCGCAGCACGGTGTGGAACCGGCCGACCTCGGTGGCGAGCGTCCGCTGTCGGTCGGCGTCCAGCGGGGCCCAGAACAGTTCCAGCGCGGCCCGGGCGAATGCCTTGACCGCCCCGACCGGGGCGTCCGGCAGCTCCACGAGACGCGCCAGCACCAGCAGCGGCAGGTCGGCGGCGAGTTCGGCGTACAGGTCGACGGCCTGCCCCGCGTCGAGGGCGGCGGCGAGTCGGTCCACCCGTTCCCGGACCAGCGCCGTCAGCCACGGCTGCTGCGCCGCCACCCGGGTGGGGTGCAGCGCGTCGGCGACGATGCCGCGGATCTCCGGGTGGCTGGCGCCGGAGTTGTTGGCGAGCGTCGGTGGCAGCCGGAACCGGTGCCCGGCAAGCACCCGCAGGGCGGCCACCGGCATCGGCGTCACCGCCTCGAGGGCGTTGTCCGGCCGGAACGTGACCGGGTCGGTGAGCACCCGCCGGACCAGGGCGTGCCGGGTGACCACCAGGTGACCGACGCCGGCGTGGTCGACCACGGTCGCCACGTCCGGCCACCGCCCGTCGACGGACTCTCCCCAGCCCCGGAACAGCACGCCGACACGTTAGCGGGCGGCCCCCGGCGGCGCCGGGTTCAACTCCCACACGGTGGTGTGCTTCACCCGTACGCTCTCCAGCGCCTCCGGTACCGGCACGTCGTACGCGGCGAGCTCGCGGAAGCGCTCGCGGGGCAGGAACGCCCGCCCGGGATCGCCGACCAGCACCCGCGCTCCGGACCGGGCGGCCCGGAGCAGGAAGCGCAGCATCCGCCGGGCCATCGCCTCGCTGTAGAAGACGTCGCCGGCGAGCACCACCTCGGCGTCTCCGGCGTCGCCGTCGAGGATGTCGCCGAACTCGGCGTCGACGCGTACCCCGTTGGCCTCGGCATTGAGCGCGACGGCCGCCACGGCGCGCTCGTCGACCTCGACCGCGCGGACGGACGCCGCGCCGGCGCGGGCGGCGGCGATGGCGACCAGGCCGGAGCCGGAGGCGAGGTCGAGCACCCGGCGGCCGGCGACCAGCTCCGGGTGGTCGGTGACGTAGCGGGCCAGCCCCTGCCCGCCGGCCCAGGCGAAGGCCCAGAACGGTGGCGGTTGGGCGCTGCGGAACTCGCCCTCTGTCAGCTCCCACAGGCCGATCGGCTCGTCGGCCTGGTGCAGCCGCACCTCGGGGACGAAGGCGACCGGGGCGAGCCGGGCGTGCAGCCGGACGAAGGCCGCGGACAGGTCGGACACCCGGTGATTCTGCCCCGGCCGGGATGCCGGGCGTGTCGCGGGGCAGGTGTGACCGGTTCACCACCCTCCGTGAAATCGGCCCTCGCGCTTGGCGGTCGGTGCGAACACGCCCGCCTACCGGCTTGCCCGGACCGCTCATAGCGTTGCCAGTTGGACGCGACCGACGGGAGGACGAGGCGGTGGTGAGCGTGTGGCGGAACGCGTTGCGGATCGGGACGGTGCTGGCCTGTCTGTCGGGGGCGGGCCTGGGTGCGGCCGCGCCGGCGCGGGCGGCGGCCGGCTTCGCCACCGAGCTGAGCGGGCTGCCGGACGAGTTCACCGCCGGCAACCGGGTGGAGACCGTCTCCGCGGTGGTCTCCCGCTCGGACGGCGGCGGCTGCGTCAAGGTGCGCTGGTCGATGGTGCTCGGCGTGCGGGGCCTGCGGTTGGACCAGGTGAAGATGGACCGGGTGGAGGACGACGGCGACTTCCCGCTGGAGATCCGGACCGAGGGGGACGTGGCCCGGCTGACCGACCGTCAGCTGGACCCGGGGATCCTCTGCCCCGGGCGGACGGTCACCGCCCGCTACCGGGTGGCCTTCGCCGAGGACGTCAGCCGGGGGCGGGTGAGCTTCGCCGCCGAGGCGTACGACGAGAACCTGCGCCTGCTAGCCCGGCAGACGGCGACCCGGCAGGTGATCGGGGAGGGGGTGGAGGCGCCGCCGAGCGAGGCGACGCCGGGGCCGACGGGGAGTTCCGTCACGCCGAGCGACCCGGCCGCGTCGGAGCCGGCGGCGGACGATCCCGGCGAGGAGGCGACGCCGAGCGACGAGGCGGTGGCCGAGCTGCCGCCGCCGGGTGCGGCGGGCCGGCCGGTGGCGCAGTCCGGGCGCTTCGGGGTGGTGCAGGGTGGCTTCCTCCTCGGCGGCCTGCTCCTCTTCCTCGGCGCGGGCCTGCTGTTGCGCCTGCGGCAACTGCTGCGCCCGGCCGGGAAAGCGGCGGCCACGGACGATCGGGGCCCGGCCTTCGAGCGTCCGCCGGCGGGGCGGTGGCGGTAGGGGCCGCCGGGGTGCCCTGGGTCAGTCCAGCTGGGCGGGTTCCAGGCCGAGCTCGCGGGCGGCGACCAGGCGGATCCACTCGGTGAGCTGGCGGCGGGTGAGCACCCGCTCGTGCACCGCGAGCTGCACCGCCAGGCCGTCCATCACCGCGTTGATCCGCCACGCGGCGCCGGCCGGGTCCGCGCATTCGAAGGTGCCGTCGGCGACGCCGTCGGAGATCACCTGGGCCAGGTCCTGCCGCCACCGTAGGTCGAGCCGACGGGACGCCTTCTCCAGCTCGGGGGTGCGCAGCGACTCGGCCCATCCGTCGATCCACATCGACCAGGAGGTCGACCGGCCGGCCGGGGCGTAGAGGTGCAGCATCCGGCGCAGCTTGGTCAACGGTGAGGCGGAGGAGCGGACCACCGCGTCGAGCCGGGCCAGATCCTGCTCGACGGCGTACGCGAACGCCTGCGCGAGCAGCCGCTCCTTGGTGGCGAAGTGGTAGAAGACCAGGGCCTGGCTGACTCCGGCGGCCTCCGCCACGTCGGCCGTGCGGGTGTTGGTGAGTCCTCGTTCCACGATCACGTCACAGGCCGTGCGCAGCAGGGCATCCAGGCGGATCTCGGCGGCGCGTCTCGTCACGCCGCTACCGTAGCCCATCGATGTGAGCACGGGGAGTGACCGACGCGGCCGGTCGGACGGGACGACAAGTCGCAAATCCGACAGCAACTCCGGACGCATCCCGGCCCTCGACTCGATCGGCACCCGTCGGCGCGAACCCGGAGCCCACCGACCTGCCACCCAGGCTCCTGGGAAGCTCTACGGGGGTTGTCCAGGGCCCCGCGGAGACCGCCGCCCACCCCGTCGGACGCGCCGGAGGGACCCCGATTTGGCAACCGTTCCCGGCCTCGGCTAAAGTTCTCATCCGTCACCGGTAAACACCGGAGACACGCGGACGTAGCGCAGCTGGTAGCGCATCACCTTGCCAAGGTGAGGGTCGCGGGTTCGAATCCCGTCGTCCGCTCGGAGATGCCGCCACGCATGACGGGGGCAACCTCGGTGGAGTGGCCGAGAGGCGAGGCAACGGCCTGCAAAGCCGTGTACACGGGTTCAAATCCCGTCTCCACCTCGGCAGTTGCGAGGGCGATTGGCGCAGTGGGAGCGCGCTTCCTTGACACGGAAGAGGTCACTGGTTCAAACCCAGTATCGCCCACCAGTCGATGAACAGGAAGGCTCGTCACCGGACAACGGTGACGAGCCTTCCTGTTTCTCCCGATGCCCGCCCGCTCACGCCGGGGCGGTCAGCAACGCCTCCGCGACGGGGGTCCGGCTGTTCAGCAACGACCGGCCCGCCCGGTGCGTCACCACCAGGCCCGCGGCGCGCAGCGTGGCGAGGTGCTGCGACACGCCCGCGGGGGACATGCCCGTACGCCGGGCCAGCTCGGTGGTCGACCGCGGCGCGTCCAGCTCGGCGAGCAGCCGGGCCCGACCCCGGCCGAGCACGGCGCCCAGGGCGTCCGGCGCCGTCGGCGGGCACTCCCACAACGCGCCGACGCCCCGGGCGGGGTACGCCAGCTGCGGCACATCCCCCGCCGCGATGCTGAGCACGGACGGCCAGACGAATACCGACGGGACCAGGACCAGCCCGCGGCCGTCCGGCACGTCCGGGGCGGCGCAGTGCCGCTGGCTGATCAGCAGGGCCTCGCCCTCCCAGCGGACCCGCTCGTGCAGGTCGTTCAGCAGCCCGGCGGCCCCGCCCTCGGCCAGCCGGCGGGCCCGCCGGAACACCTCCGCGTCGAGCAGCGCCCGGATCCGGGGCCACTCCGCGGCCAGCGCCAACCGCCAGTAGGTGCCGATCTCCCCGGCCAGCCGGCGCAGTCCGTCCGCCGGGTCGGCGTACAGGGCGGCCAGCGCCGGTGGCCGGGCGCCGGGGTAGAGGTCGAGGTGGGCGCGGACCGTGTCCGGCGGGGTGGCGCGCAGCGCGGACAGCTCGTGCCCCAGGTCGGGGGTGAGGCCGGCCGGCGGCGGGGTGAGGAAGTCGGCCAGGTAGCCCGGCGCGGGCGGCACCAGCTGCCAGAGCAGGCCGCCGTCGGGACCGGCCAGCCCGGCCTCGGCCAGGCGCGGCCGGACCCGGTTCACCCAGGGCAGGTGGATCGCGTGGTCGCCCGGGTCGCGCAGCACCCGCACGCTGGCGACGACCTCCCACAGGCAGGAGAGCGCGAAGCGGACCCGGGCGACCGCGTCCGCGGACAGGCCGATGGCGACCACGGGGTCCTCCCTCGTTTCAGCTGGGACTGAAACATTACGGCCGCGGCCGGCGCGGACCCCAGACTGGTCGGGTGAACGAACACCACACCCGAGCCCTGCACTTCCGATCCCTGCACGTCCCCGGTGAGCCGCTGGTCCTGGTGACCGCCTGGGACGCGGCGAGCGCCCGGATCGTCGCGGCCGCCGGCGCCCGCGCG
>NZ_JAPFQV010000100.1:0-15042 GCF_033804685.1 Micromonospora sp. RTP1Z1 | reverse complement strand
CAGCGGCACGAACGACAAGGCCGGCTCGTGGCACAACCTGGTGCGCTGGATGTCGCCGCGGACGATCAAGGAGACCTTCGTCCCGGCGACCGACCACACGTACCCGCACATGGGCTGAACCGGCGGCGGCCGTCGGTGGCGCGCGGAGCGTCACCGGCGGCCCGGCCGGGCCCCCCGGATCGGCGTCCGGTGGAGGGCACATCGATGGTCCTTGGCGGACTGTCGTCCGCCGACAGTGCACATTGGAAATCCCATCGGGTGGCGAAAACGGCAAATCCTGGACGCCGGGTCGGCAAAGTGGCAGCTTAGAGGGCATGGCGGAATCCGGAGTCAACCCCACGGCGGCGGCCCTGCTGGGCCTGCTGCACGAGGGCCCGATGACAGGCGGCCAGCTGATGGCCGCCGCCGAACGGCGGTTGGCGCCGTACTGGTCGATGACCCGCAGTCAGGTCTACCGCGAGTTGCCGGTGCTGGCCGAGCGGGGGTTCGTGCGGCTCGGCAAGCCCGGGCCGCGGATGAGTCAGCCGTATTCGATCACCGCGGCCGGGAAACGGACATTTTCCCGCTGGTTGGCGGAGAATCCGGGGCGGGACACCATCCGTAACCCGATCGCGCTGCGGATCGCCTTCGGCAACCTGCACTCGGCCAGCCAGTTGAAGAACCTGTACGCCTCGGCGAACGAATACCACACCGAGGCCCTCGCCGCGGTGCGGGAGCAGGTGAAGGGCGCCAAGAAGGAAGGCGACGCCTACGACGCCAGCGCGCTGGAGTTCGCCGTCGCCTACCACAAGGCCGCGCTGTCCTGGCTCAAGTCCGCCCCGGTCGGCTGACCTGCTCCGGCGGTTCGGGCGGCTGAGGTGAACGTACCGCGGGCAGCCAAGTACGCTTGTCTGTCGTGACAGCTGCCGATTATGCCGAACAGCTCAAGGAACTCGACGCCACCCTCCGGAACATCGAGGCCGTCCTCGACCTGGACCGGCTGCACGAGGAGAAGGCCCGGCTCGAGGAGCAGGCGTCCGCGCCGGACCTGTGGGACGACCAGGCCAAGGCTCAGCAGGTGACCTCGCAGCTGTCGTACGTCAATAGCGAGATCAGCAGGCTCGGCAGTCTCCGGTCCCGGCTCGACGACGCCGGCGTGCTGCTGGAGCTGGCCGAGGCGGAATCCGACCCGGGGGTGCTCTCCGAGGTCGAGAGCGAGATCACCGGGCTGACCAAGGCCATCCAGGAGATGGAGGTCCGCACCCTGCTCTCCGGCGAGTACGACTCGCGGGAGGCGCTGGTCGCCATCCGGGCCGGCGCCGGCGGCGTGGACGCGGCGGACTTCGCCGAAATGCTGCTCCGGATGTACCTGCGCTGGGCCGAGCGGCACGGCTACCCGACCGAGGTCTACGAGACCTCGTACGCCGAGGAGGCCGGGCTGAAGTCCGCCACCTTCACGGTGAAGGTCCCGTACGCCTACGGCACGCTCAGCGTCGAGTCGGGCACCCACCGGCTGGTCCGGATCAGCCCCTTCGACAACCAGGGCCGCCGGCAGACCAGCTTCGCCGGTGTGGAGGTGCTGCCGGTCACCGAGCAGACCGACCACATCGACATTCCGGAGAACGAAATGCGGGTGGACGTCTACCGCTCCTCCGGCCCGGGCGGGCAGAGCGTCAACACCACCGACTCCGCGGTGCGGCTCACCCACATCCCCACCGGGATCGTGGTGACCTGCCAGAACGAGAAGTCCCAGCTGCAGAACAAGGCCTCCGCGCTGCGGGTGCTCCAGTCCCGGCTGCTGGAGCGCAAGCGGCAGGAGGAGGAGGAGAAGCTGGCCGGCCTGAAGACCGGGAGCACCAGCTCCTGGGGCGACCAGATGCGCTCGTACGTCCTGCACCCTTATCAGATGGTGAAGGATCTGCGTACCGAGCAGGAGACGGGCAATCCGACCGCGGTCTTCGACGGCGAGTTGGACAGCTTCATCGAGGCGGGCATTCGCTGGCGCAAGCAGCAGCAGATGGCCGGCGACGCTGTGTGATCAGCCGAGGGCGGAGCGCGTCATCGATCTCCACGTTATGCAGTAAATAGATGACGCGCCCCGCTCCTGGGGGCGTGGGGCTTGGCTCTCCGGTTACACCGCGTAGACTCACCACCCGTGATTCAGCTTGAGCAAGTGACGAAGACGTACCCGAAGGCGTCCCGGCCTTCGCTCGACAACGTGTCCGTCTCGATCGAGAAGGGCGAGTTCGTCTTCTTCATCGGTCCATCGGGCTCCGGCAAGTCCACGATCATCAAGATGCTGCTGCACGAGGTGGCGCCCAACAAGGGCCGCGTCGTCGTGAACGGCAAGGACGTCACGTCGATGCGATCCTGGAAGCGACCCCACTTCCGGCGCTCTATCGGCTGTGTCTTCCAGGACTTCCGGCTGCTGCCCAACCGCACCGCCTACGAGAACGTGGCGTTCGCCCTCGAGGTGATCGGCAAGACCAAGGCGGTCGCCCGCCGGGTCGTGCCTGAGGTGCTGGAGCTGGTCGGGCTCGGTGGCAAGGAGCACCGCTACCCGCACGAGCTCTCCGGTGGTGAGCAGCAGCGAGTCGCCGTCGCCCGGGCGTTCGTGAACCGTCCGCTGATCCTGCTGGCGGACGAGCCGACCGGAAACCTGGACCCGGACACCTCGATCGAGATCATGCGCCTGCTGGACCGGATCAACCGCACCGGCACGACCGTCGTGATGGTCACGCACGACTCCAACATCGTGAATCAGATGCGCCGCCGCGTCGTGGAGATCGAAAGCGGCCGCATCGTGCGCGACCAGGCCCGCGGCGTCTACGGCTGAGCCGGCGCTCGGCTGCAAGCCGTAGACCCTGACGACGAACACCTCATGCCGGAGAGCCGGAGGAATTCCCGATGCGCGTGAAATACGTCATGTCCGAGGTACTGGTCGGATTGTGGCGCAACGTCACAATGACCATCGCCATGATCATCACGTTGGCGGTGTCACTGTTCATGCTGGGCGGCAGCGGTCTGCTGTTCCAGAAGGTCGGCGACATGAAGGACCTCTACTACGAGAACATTGAGGTCTCGATCTTCCTGAAGACCGACGTCAACGAGCAGCAGCGCACCGATCTCGCTGCCAAGCTGAAGAGCGACCCCCTGGTGAAGGAGGTCAATTACGTCAACAAGGACGAGGCGTACAAGCGCTTCCAGGAGATGTACCAGGACGCTCCGGACCTGGTGAACGCGGTCAAGGCGGACCAGCTGCCCGAGTCGTTCCGGCTCAAGCTGGTCAACCCCGAGCAATACAAGGACGTCCGCGACCAGTACAAGGACACCGAGGGGGTCGACGAGATCGTCGACCAGAGCAAGCTGCTCGACAAGGTCTTCGGCGTCCTCACCGGGATCCAGAACTTCGCGCTGGCCATCGCGATCGTGATGGCGGTCGCCGCGTTGCTCCTGGTGGCCAACACGATCCAGGTGGCCGCCTACAGCAAGCGGCGTGAGGTCGCGGTCATGAAGCTCGTCGGCGCCTCGAACTGGTTCATCCAGGCGCCGTTCGTGCTGGAGGCGGTGGTCGCCGGCCTGATCGGCTCGATCCTCGGCCTGGCCGCGCTGGCCTCCCTGAAGGTCTTCGCCGCTGGCGGGTCGATGCAGGCCCTGGAGGGCCTGATCACGCCGATCTCCTGGTCGGAAATCTTCCTGGCGTTCCCGCTCATGGCGGGCGTCGGCGGCCTGGTCAGCGCCGTCACCGCCTGGGTCACGCTCCGGTTCTACCTGCGGGTCTAGTCCCGCACCGGCTCTCCGAGGGCCCTCCCGCGCCAGGAATAAACGGCGCGGGAGGGTCCTTGTCATTCGGGTAGCATGATCTCCGCCCTGCGACCGGCCACCGGTCGTGGGTCATCCGGAAGGGGGTGGCGCCGATGCCACGGGAAAAGGGTCGAAAGCTGGTCGCCTCCAACAAGAAGGCGCGGCACGACTACGCCGTCCTCGACACGTACGAGGCGGGCATGGCGCTGACCGGGACCGAGGTCAAGTCGCTGCGGGCCGGGCGGGCGTCGCTGGTCGACGCGTTCGCCCAGGAGCGCGACGGCGAGCTCTACCTGCACGGCATGCACATTCCGGAGTACACCCAGGGCACCTGGACCAACCACGAGCCCCGGCGTACCCGCAAGCTGTTGCTCAACCGGCTGGAGATGGACCGGCTGATCGGCAAGACCCGCGAGGGTGGCCTGACCATGGTGCCGTTGCAGGTCTACTTCTCCGACGGCTGGGCCAAGGTGGAGATCGCCCTGGCCAAGGGTAAGAAGTCGTACGACAAGCGGCAGGACCTCGCCAAGCGGGACGCCGACCGGGAGATCGCCCGGGTGGCCGGCCGGCGCGGCAAGGGCATGGAAGACTGATTTGTCCGCTTCGTCCCAGGCTGGCGCGCCGGCCCGGGGCCTCGGGATGAAACCCGTTGCGGCAGGCGTTAGGCTTGTCAGTGCCACCACGAAGGTGGCCCGTCGAGGGGGTGACTGGTTTCGACTTCGTACGTGGCGTCAGGGGAAGCGAGCCGAGGAAGCCGACGTCGTCTCGAGAATCGTTCGTCGGAAACTATAAGCGCCAAGAACAATCGCGCTGACTTCGCTCTCGCCGCCTGAGGCGAGTAGCTAAGTCTGTCGGCCTGGGAGCGCCTTCGGCCCAGTTAGCCGGCATCAGTTAGAGGGCTGGCCAAGCGGACCCGGTCGCGGGGTCCGTGCGGCGAGATTAATCAGCGACTGGGCCTGTCACACCAACTTGCTCGCGTGAGCGGTGGGGCCGAGTAGAGGCATAGCGAGCTGCGCTCGGAGAAGCCCTGATAAGACGGCGAAGGACCCGGGTTCGATTCCCGGCACCTCCACCAGATGACTTGTGCGCCCCGGTCCACCTGGACCGGGGCGCACAGTCGTCTCCGGACCCGATCGACGGCCGACGGCGCCCCCACCCCGATTGCCCGGCCGCTCTAGGCTGCCGTCTGTGACGAACGAGAAGATCCGGCTGTCGGTCGACCCCCCGTCCGGACAGCGCACGTTCGCAACGCTGGTGGGCGTGCTCTTCGCCGCCCTCGGAACGGTCTTCGTGCTGCTGCCCCTGCTCGCCGACCGGCTGCTGCGCCGGATCACCGGCTCCGGTGACCCGTTCCCGTCGTACGACGCGGCCCGGGACCTGCCGCCCGGCATGCTCCCGCCGGACCTGGCCGGCGGCTCCGCCGCCGACCCACCGAGCCCCGTCCGGTTCATCGGCCTCTGCGGCGTCCCGTTCGTGCTGCTCGGGCTCTACCTCGCGCTGCGGGTGCTGCGCACCGCCGCCTGGCTGGAGGGGACGCGGGCCTCGGTCCGCGGCGCGCTGGGCACCCGCACCGTCGACCTGGCCACCGCCGAGGTCGCCGCAGGGGCCGCCGCATACCGGGCCGGGGACGAGGCGGTGGTCCGCATACCGACCGTGGTCGCCCGCGACCCGGGGACCGGCCGCCGGGTCACCATCCCGTTGCAGGGCATGGGGCTGGCCACCCTCCCGCCGCACGAGCTGCGGGCGCTCGCCGACGCCATCACGACCGGCCGCCCGACCGCCGGCCGGGACGCCGACGCGCACGTCCTCGCCGGACAGCTCCGCACCATGGCGGGCAACCCGTTGGGTCTGTGAGCCCTGTGAGGCCCTGTGAGTCTGGTGGGGCGGCTGGGGCAGATGAGGCTCTCCCGGGCCCTGGACAGGGCCGTCAGGCGGGTCCACCATCGCTGTACGCGGTAGCGCAGCAGTGCGGGAGGTGCCCGTGGTCACCGATCCGATCCAGCAGCAGTCCACCGGCGTCGCGGCGGCCCGTCCGCCCGTCGCGCGCCAACACCGACCCGCCCTCCTCGGCGACCTGCACGCCCTCGCCCGGGCGCTCGCCGCGCCCGTAGGCCGGCCGCGCTGGCGGCAGCGCCTGATCACCCGCCTCGACCCGGTCGGGCACGGCTTCGCCGAGCACGTCCACGTCACCGAGGGACCCACCGGCCTCTACGCGGAGCTGCTGCACCACGCCCCGCGCCTGGACCGGGGCGTACGACTGCTCATCCGCGAGCACGCCGCCATCGTCACGGAGATCGCCGCCCTCCAGCACGTTGCCGACCTGCCCGCCGTACCGGACGAGGAGCTGTGCGGGCGGACCGGGCAGCTGCTGCGTGCGCTGCACCGGCACCGGCAGCGCGGCGCCGACCTGCTCTGGGAGGCGTACCAGGCCGACCTGGGCGGGGAGACCTGAACGCCGGCCGCCTCGCCGCGCCCGGATTGGCCGGGTCTCTCGCCGATCGTGGCGTCCGCCGAGGTCTGGGCGGGAACCGGTGGGGTGGGCGCGGCGTCCAAGAGGCATGCGTCGCGCGATGGCCCTGCTGGGGCTGCCCCTCATGGTCGCCGCCGGCTGCGCCCCGGCCGGCTCCGGCCCGACCACCGGTGGTCCGTCCGCCGGCCGCCCCGACCACCGCTGGGAGGCGTTCGACCAGCGGGCCGTCGAGGTGGCCGAGGCCTGGCGCCCCGGCCCCGGGTGGCGCACCGGGTACGTCCCGCTGCAGGACGCCACCGTGCTGACCGGCGACCCCGGCTTCGGCCCCGACACCGAGGCGGCGTTCCGGGCGGGCTAGTACCGCGACCAGATCGACCTGCCGGGCGCCGAACCGGGCGACGGCACGGTCCGGTTCCCGGACGGAACGCTGCGGGTGCCGCTGGTCAGCGCCGCCGAGGCGTACGCCCAGCTGGACCAGGGCGACCCGCCGCCCTGCGCCGGCCGGCCGAAGAAACCTGGCCCCACCGGCGGGCCCGGGCGGCCCAAGGGCGGCCCGACCATCGAACCCGGTCCGGACGGCTGGGTCACCAGCCCCGCCGACCCGGGCGCCTGCATCCCGCTTACCGTCACCGCGGTGCGGCTGGGCACCGCCCCCATGCGGACCAGCCGCGGAGTCGCCGACGTGCCCGCCTGGCTGTTCACCGTGTCGGAGCTGAAGACCCCGGTGGCCCGGCTCGCCGTCGCGCCGACCGCGGTCACCGCCGTACCGGAGGGGGTCGCCCCGACCCGGCCGGCGCCCGACGGCGTGGTCGGCACGCAGGACCTCGCGGCGCCCGCCGAGGACGCGCGACTGACCTACCGGCTCGGGGTCGGCGCCTGCGACACCGGCATCACCCCGCTGGTGCTGGAGCGCGACGACGTGGTGGTGGTCGGCGGGGGCGTGGCCCGCTCGACCGGCGTCTGCACCAACCAGCTGATCCTTCACCCGGTCACCGTCACGCTGCGAGCCCCGCTCGGCGTCCGACCCGTGCTCGACGTGCTCACCGGCGCGCCGCTGGTCGTTGGCGGGCGCTGACCCGACCGGGTGAACCGCCGGGCGGCGACGGCTACAGGATGCGGGGCACCTCGGTGCTGATCGGCACCGGCAGCACCGTCGGCCCGTCGGCGGCGAGGGCCCTCCCCACGGCCTCGCCGAGCCGGTCCAGCGGGTCCACCACCTCGGCGGCGCAGCCGTAACCGTGTGCCACGGCGACGACGTCCAGCCCGGGCAGGTCGAGCGCGGGCACCCCCGGCGTGTGCTTCAGGTCGGCGAACGCCTTGAGGATCGCGTACTGCTGATTGACCGGGACCACGACGGGCAGCGGCAGCCGCAGCCGGGCCGCGGTCCAGAGCGCCTGCACGGAGTAGTGGAACGAGCCGTCCCCGATCACCGCCACCACCGGCCGGCCACGCCCGGTGTCCCGCTCCGCCAGCGCGATGCCCACCGCCGCCGGCAACCCGAACCCCAGCCCCCCGCTCGCCATCGTGAAGTACGACCCGGGTCGGGTGACCCGCAGCCGGCGGCGCAGCGCGGACAGGTTGGACGGGGACTCCTGCACGAGCACCCCGTCGGCCGGCCAGTGCCGGGCCAACGCGGCGAAGAGGGCGTCCGCGCTCGGCGGGCTCGACTCGGCCGGCGGCTCCGGCTCGGGACGGGCGGCCGGAGCGGGGCGGTCCGTCGCCGGCAGCAGGTCCCGCAGGGCCGCCAGGGCCAGCCCGGCGTCGCCGAGCAGACTCTCCCCGACCGGGGCCCGCGCCGACTCGTCCGGGTCCTCGGTGACGTGCAGCAGCCGCGCGTCGGCCGGCAGGTAGTTTTTGCCCGGCACGTGCGGGTAGTAGCGGAACACCGGCGCGCCCACCACCAGCACCGTGTCGTGCCCGCGCAACGCCTCCGCCAACGGCCCGATCGCGAACGGCAGTACGCCCCGGAAATGCGGATGGTCCTCGGGGAAGACGGCCCGCTCCGGTGCCGGGGCGGACCACACCGGCGCGGCCAGCCGCTCGGCCAGGGCGACCGCGGCCGGCCAGGCGTCGGCCCGGTCCACCGCCGCGCCGAGCACCAGCACCGGGGAGCGGCTGGCCGCCAGCACGGCGGCGAAGTCGCGCAGCCGCTCCGGGTCCGGCGCGTACCGGGTGGCCACGGTGCGCACCTGCGGCGGCGGGTTGGCGGGTCGGTCCCAGTCGTCCATCGGCAGGGAGAGGAAAACCGGCCCGGTTGGGGGCTGCACCGCCGTCGCGTACGCCCGCATCAGCGCCGCCGGGATGTCCTGCGCCCGGGCCGGCTCGTAACTCCACTTCACGTACGGCTGGGTCAGCTCCGTCGGCCGGCGGCTGGTCAGCCGGGGCTCGATCAGCAGCATCTCGCGGGTCTGCTGGCCGGCGGTGACGATCAGCGGCGTCTTGTTGTGCCAGGCGGTGACCAGGTTGCCCATGCCGTTGCCGGTGCCCGGTGCGGTGTGCAGGTTGACGTGCGCGGGCCGCCCGGTGGCCTGCGCGTACCCGTCGGCCATTGCCATCGCGGACGCCTCGTGCAGCGCGTGCACGTAGTGGAAGTCGGCGGGGAAGTCCTTCAGGAAGGGTTCCTCGGTGGAGCCGGGATTGCCGAAGACGGTGGTCAGGCCCAGTTCGCGGAGCAGGTCGTACGTCGTGTCGCGGACCGTTGCCATCGCCGGCTGCCTCCGTCTGCTGCGCTGCGCCGGAGACGGCTCAGTGATCAGTCCCCCGACCAGCCGAATCTATCGGGAGGTCGCGGCCCAGGCGGGCGCTTCCCGCGTCTCGCGGGCGGCCGACGGTCAGGGCAGCGGGAACGGCAGCTTGATTCCGTCGAGCGCGTGGCCGCAGGGGCAGGTCCGCTCGGCGGGCAGCGCGGCCACCGCGTCCAGCAGCACCCCGCGCAGCCGGTCGGTGTTCGCCGCGAAGACCCGGAAAACTTCCTCCTGGGTGACCGACTCGCCGCTCTCCACGCCCGCGTCCAGGTCGGTGACGAGTGCGATCGAGGTGTAGCAGAGGGCCAGCTCGCGGGCGAGCACCGCCTCCGGGTGGCCGGTCATGTTGACCACCGACCCGCCGATCGCGGCGAACCAGCGGGACTCGGCCCGGGTCGAGAAGCGCGGCCCCTCGACCACCACCACCGTCCCCCCGTCGACCGCCGGCACGTCCCGGCCCGCGGCCGCGGCCAGCAGAGTGCGGCGCCCGGCGGGGCAGTACGGGTCGGCGAACGAGACGTGGACCGCACCGCGGTCGTAGTAGGTCTGGGCGCGTCCGCTGGTCCGGTCGATGAGCTGGTCCGGCACCACGAACGTGCCCGGGCCGAGCTCCGGCCGCAGGCCGCCGACGGCGCACGGGGCGAGCACCTGGCGTACGCCGAGGGAGCGCAGCGCCCAGAGGTTGGCCCGGTAGGGGATCAGGTGCGGCGGGTATCGGTGGTCGCGTCCGTGCCGGGGCAGGAAGGCCACCCGTTGGCCGCCAACCTCCGCGATGGTCACCGCGTCCGACGGCGCCCCGTACGGCGTCTCCAGCACGTGTTCGGTGGCGCCGTCGAGCAGGGCGTACAGCCCCGACCCACCGATCACCGCCAGCTCGGCCGTCGGCTCCATCGGTTCCCCCAAGTCATGTTCGATCACCCGCCCGTCAGACCTTAACCACCGTGCTGGGCGCAGGCTATGGTGCCAGGCATGGCGTTGACAGCGCAGATGGTCGGCGGCGTCGGGTTCCCTGTCCCGGCGCGCGTGTGACGAATGTCCGACATGCAGAAGGGGCAGGCGATCGGTGGTCGGGCCATGGAGTCGATGACCGGACGGCTGCTGGTCGCGACTCCGGCGCTGAAGGACCCCAACTTCGACCGCACGGTCGTGCTGCTGGTCGCCCACGAGGCCGGCGGCGCCCTCGGCGTGGTGCTCAACCGGGCCACCGAGGTGCCGGTCGCCGATGTGCTGGGGGACTGGAGCGACCTGGCCCGCCACCCCGCGGTGCTCTTCGAGGGCGGGCCGGTGCAACCGGAATCGGCCATCTGCCTGGCCCGCATGCGGCATCCGATCAAGCCGGTGAAGGGCTTCCACCGGGTCTCCGGCGCGGTGGGCACGATCGACCTCTCGGTGGATCCGGAGCGGCTGCGGGACGCCCTCGGCGGCATCCGGGTCTTCGCCGGCTACTCCGGCTGGGGCGCGGGCCAGTTGGAGCGGGAGATCGAGGAGGGCTCCTGGTTCGTCCTCGACGCGCTGCCCGGCGACGCCTTCGTCGACCGGCCGGACGACCTCTGGCCGATGGTGCTGCGCCGGCAGGGCGGCATGATGGCGGCGGTCGCCCACTTCCCCCCGGACGTGGCCCTGAACTGAGCCGCGCGCAGGGGGACCCCGTGAGATGACCATGCCGGACGGCGTGTGTATAGTTCTCTGCGTGCCGGGCGACCGGGACGACAGCAAGGGGCCGTGGCGCAGCTGGTAGCGCACCACACTGGCAGTGTGGGGGTCAGGGGTTCGAGTCCCCTCGGCTCCACCTTGAGGCAGGCGACACAAACGCCCTGGTCAACACCGAGACGGTGAAGGCCAGGGCGTTCGTCGTTCTCATCCTCCACCCGGTCGACGTGCCAGGTGGCCCCGTAACAAGGGCAGCGACGACGCCACGGCCGTCTACGCGAACTGAGCCGGCCGGCCGCCGGCTTGTTAGTCCCACCACATGCTTGACGCTCGGTCTAGACGCACCGATTGACGAGGTGGACCGGGGTCGGCGGTTACGTTGTGCTGCTGGGCTTGCTGATCTTCATGTCTCTGGTTGTGGCCCACGCCCGAGCCGCTTCGGTCAGCTTCCCGATCAGGTCAGTCTTGCCCTCGGTGTACGCCTCACGGTCGTTCGGATAGCGGTCTGCCAAGTCTCGCTTGAGGGCTTCATAGTCGGCACGGGCGTCGGGATGGGCTCGTAGGTAGTCCCGGAAGGCCAAGACGTTGACGTAGCGCGGCGAGCCGGTCGGTACCAGGTGCAGGTGATGGGTCCGGTGGCTGGGGCGTGGCTTGCAGAACCAGTGCATGACCTCAGCGCGATAGGGCCAGTAGCGATAGCTCAGCGGCTTCAGCAGCTCGATGCAGGGGCGCGACGACTCCAGGTCCGCGACGCCAACCATGATGTCGATGACCGGCTTGGCGGCGAGCCCGGGCACTGCTGTGCTACCGACGTGGTGGACACCGCCAGTGATCCAGGGACCGATGGTCCGGCTGATCACGCTGGCCTCCTCGTCGAACCGCTCGGCCCAAGCGGCGTCGTGCGGCTCGATGTGGATAGTGGCGTTTACCTCGTGCGAATCGCTGCTATGGCTGTCCGGCATATCGGCCACCTTGCCAGGGAAGCCGTTCCGTCGCCGTCCCAGCAGCAGCCGACGATCATGTCAAGCATCTGGTGGGACGCGCCCTGTCAAGCGGTGCTCCTGTTGCTCAGCGGAGATCTGGCGCGCGACTGTCAACACGCGCCCTGCGCCACTCGCGATACGTCCGGCCCGGCTCGGTGCCTTGTTGTCGTGCTGGCCGGTGTCTACTGTGCGGTGATGCTCTCGCGAATGCTGACGGTGACCTTCGATGCGCACGACGCGGCTCGCCTGGCGCAGTTCTGGGCCGGCGTGCTCGGCCGGGAGGTCGTCGAGGACGCCGGTGGTGCGCTCCTGCCTGGCGAGGACACCCAGCTCAGCCTCCGGTTCGTCCCGAGCCGCGCGGAGAAGGTGGGGCCGAACCGCATGCACCTTCACCTGACCAGCGCCAGCCGCGCCGACCAGCAGCACACGGTGGCGACGGCGCTGGGGCTCGGCGCCGGCCACCTCGACGTCGGGCAGCGCCCCGAGGAGGAGCACGTCGTCCTGGCCGACCCCGAGGGCAACGAGTTCTGCGTGATCGAGCCGGGCAACGCCTTCCTCGCCGGGTGCGGTTTGCTCGGGGAGCTCGCCTGCGACGGCACCCGGGAGGTCGGCCTCTTCTGGAGCGAGGCGCTGGGCTGGCCGCTGGTATGGGACCAGGACCAGGAGACCGCGATCCAGTCACCGCACGGCGGCACAAAGGTCGCGTGGGGAGGCCCGCCCGTGGCCCCGAAAGAGGTGAGGAACCGGCAGCGCTTCGACCTCGCCCCGACCGGTGGCGACCAGCAAGCGGAGGTCGACCGACTGGTCTCCCTCGGGGCCACTCGGCTCGAGGTCGGTGAGGACGGCGCCGTCGTGCTGGCCGATCCCGACGGCAACGAGTTCTGCGTGAAAGGGAACTGACCACAGCGCGGCCGGGTTGCCCAGTGGGTCAGGGCGGCCTGCTGCCGGACCGCCTCCCTCCGCGTCCGGGCCGCCGCGTTCATCCCACCACCAGCCGGATACCTAGACACGGCGACAGACGTCAGCCTTTCAACCTCTGTAGCAGCACCCGAAGAAGCAGCAGGGCGCGGTAACGGCGGCTGACCTGGCGGGCGACGGACGAGTCGACCTGTACGTCGGAATCTGTGACGTGTCCGGATCCCCCCACAGGGTCACCCCGTCAGCGGGCAGGGAGCCGACAGCAGCGGCCTGACCTCAGTCGTTGACATCAACGGTGGCGGCCTATGTCGCTGGTTCGATTCCGGCCGGGGGTTCACACCTCCACCAGGCCAGACGCCGGCCCGGCGTGCCCGGGTGGGAAAGGGGGATGATGCCGTGCAGGCCACCGAGGGCGCCAAGTTCTGGGCGGGGCTATGCGCGAAGCGGCGTCTGGCCGCACGCCCCGCAAGGCCGAAGGGTCGTTTCGTCGAGGAGTCGTCCGTCCGGGCGAGGAGGCCGTTTCACCGTGAGGGGCGCGGGTAGACGGTCTCGTCGGAGAGGAGGCTCCGAGGTGAACTACGGCGAATTCGTTGAGGTTGTGGCAAGGCGTGCCGGGGTGCCGTCGGAGAAGGCCGAAGCAGTCAGCCGCGCGACATTGGAAACGTTGACCGACCGGGTCACCGCCGGTCAGGCGAGCAACATCGCCGGGCAGCTTCCAAGAGAGCTACGGCAGCATCTGCACAAGACCACCACCGCTATCGGGTCGCAGAACGCCGAGCCGTTCGGGCTGGACCAGTTTGTCGAGCGGGTGGCGAGACGCGCCGGGGTCGATGTGGCGATGGCCGACGCAGGTATGCGGGCCGTGCTCAGCACCATCGGTGAGGCCGTGAGCAAGGACGAGTTGGAGGACCTGGTTTCGCAGCTCCCGAAGGAGTTCTGGGAGATCATTCAGGCCGGCGCGGGGGTCGAGGTCAGGCCGCGCGGCGCATAGCGGAGGGTTGCCCCAGCTCCGACTAGGTGTTGAGGCAGGCCGCAGCCGCATGATCGTTCCTTCATGCCGAAGAGGTCGCTGGTGCTCCGCGCGACCCGTAGGACGTGCCAGATCTGTGCCAGGTCGACAGGTCATCTCGGGGGATTGACGGGGACTGACGGAGAGAGCGGATGGTTGGCCGCAGGTCAGCGCCACGCCAGGTCAGGAGAGCTCGGGAGATCCCCTGGCAGTGTGGGGGTCAGGGGTTCGAGTCCCCTCGGCTCCACCCTTGATGACCAGGGCGTTCGTCAGACATGACGGACGCCCTTTGTCGTTCCTGAGGGCGGAAATAGCCAAGCGAGTAGCCACGGTTACCTCCCCTCGCCCACAGCACCTTCTCCATCTCGTCGGCAGCCTGGACGAGCTGAGTGGGCATGACGTGGCTGTAGATGTTCATGGTGACGCCGATCTTGAAAGCCTGGGTGTCGTTGCGGTGGTCCACCGGGCCCCCGGTCGTCGAAGCGAAGACAAGCCGAGGGTCTGCCCATGCATCGCCGAGCGCGGCGCGCTCCTCTCGCTGTGTATGTGCTCCGGATGAGCAGCGGCGAGGAGCTGGGGCTGTCGCGGGTTCTGGTCGACGAGCGTCATGACGAGCTGCTGCGGCAGTGGCGCCGGTACCGCGGCGAGATGGAGCGCGCCAATGTTCCGTCGAAGCTTGAGACGGTCGGACCGATCGACGTCGAGGCCCAGGGCGACAGCCGGGCGACGGTAACCGCGCACGTCCGGGCGATCTGGTGGAACGGACCGACCAGCCTCAGCGGCACAGAGCACCCGTGGCGGTTCGAGATGCGGCGAGACGTGGCGGCTTGCGACGATCTCACCGCACATCCCTGCGGGCCGTTGAGCGCAAAAAGCGCTTCCAGCAGGCGCGGCCGCCGCGGAGGCTGCCGGGCAAAGTTTGCGTGTTCGCACTGCGCGGGCGCATAGTTCGAAGAACCTGCCACGTTCGTAAGGAAGCCGTTAATGTCTGTCGACGATGATCGTTCTTCGTGCCTTGATGTAAGTGCGTTGATGGAGATGACGCACGAGACGATGATGGCGCGGTGGCGGCAGGGCCTGGTAACGCCGATGTCCGCAACGATCAGCACCTTCGCCAAGACCGACGGCAGCTGGTGGACCGCCAGCCAGGTCACATGGCTTCGCGTTCCGCTTGCTGAGCGCAATGAGCGGCTCGACTTCCATCATGATCGCTTCGAACTCACCGACCAGGCCAAGGGTCCAGCAATCACCACCGAACCAAGCCCTTGGGACAAACGACCATCACAGTCCCTATTCAAAGCCCCGGCTTCTCGGACCCCTGACATTTCCTAGTACCCGACCTCGGCGAGGTTAAAGATCAAGGTGTGCCACGAACGCAAGGAGGAGCTTGATGTAGGTAGAGCGACTTTATGCGGTGCTGTGCAGGAGATGAAGGTTGGCCCTTCGGAGTCGCCCTGCGGGGGGAGGTTCCAAACCGCCACATGC
>NZ_JAPFQV010000099.1:0-16313 GCF_033804685.1 Micromonospora sp. RTP1Z1 | reverse complement strand
CCAAACAAGGCCTCAGCAAAAAAGAGATCATGCGATGCCTCAAGCGCTACGTCGTCCGCGAGGTCCACACCGCCCTACTCGCCGACTTCACCGCCCTCGACACCCCTTGACATCCATAGGAGCATCCACGGCCCCGGCCCCCGGCCGCCCGCCGGGGAGGGGGTCAGCGGAGGGTGAGGAGGAGGATCGTCGTCAGCAGGCCGGCGAGCAGGACCACGATGATCGGGCGGGGGCCCAGCACCGCGTGCCGGCGGTCGGCCAGCAGCCGGGCCGGCGCCAGCCCTAACAGGGGGCCGACCAGCGTCACCACCAGAGCGAGCACGGGCATGCCGACCGCCAGGTCGCCGCCGCTGCCGGCGCCGACCGCCTTGGCCCCCCACCCCAGGCCGTACGCGACCACCGACCCGCCGACCCCGCAGAGGGCCAGCAGCGGATTGACCGAACCGGGCAGCTCGCCCGGCTGACGGGTCCGGTCGAGCAGCTCCCGTACCCCGCGCAGCAGCGGCACCGGATCACCGGTGGCGTCCTGGGCCGGCCCCGGCGGGTCGCCCAGTCGGCGGGCGCCCCCGCCGAGCCGGACCCGTAGCTGCTGCCACAGGTGCGCGGCCTCCGCGTCGACCCGTTCCACCAGCTCCCGCGCCTCGGCGAGCTCGGCCTCGGCCCGGCGGACCTGCGCGGCGGCCTCGGTCACGGCCCGGTCGGCGGCCGCGCACTGCTGGTCGTACCAGGTGTGCGCCTCGGCGCGCTGGCTGGCCACCCGCCCGGTCAGCTCGGCCAGCCGACGGAGCTGCGCGGTGTACGTCTCACTGGTGACCGGTTCGTTCATCGGGACGGACCATAAGGGATGATCACCTGTCCGGTGCGGTGCGCCGCCCGGTCGAAGTACAGCCCCCGCCACGGCCGGGGGTACCAGTCCGGCCCGCCGGTGCCCGGGTAGAGCGAGGAGCCCAGCTCCGCGCCCTGCACGTCGAGCGCCACCCACGCGCCGATCTGGTCGGTGCGGGCGGCCGGCCCGCCCAGGTCCACCCGCATCCGGGCCACCCCCCGCCACCAGGCCAGCACGTGGGTACGCCGCTCCGGCCCGTCGTGCAGGATCCGGCGCAGCTGCTCCAGCCCGGTACGCCGACCGGCCCGTCCGGCGAGCTGCCCGGCCGCCGCGTCGACCGCGTAGAGCAGCAGGTAGTGCGGGGTGTTCGGGGTACCCGGCGCGCCGAGGGAGTCGCCCACCTCGGCCACCAGCTCCGGGACCGTCTCCTCGTCGTACCAGGCCGCGTCGTCGGCCAGGTCCTCGTAGAGGGCCCGGGCGGACGGGTCGGCGTCCGGGTCGAGGCAGGCGATGGAGAACCGGGCGGTGCCGGGGCGGTGCTGGCGGGCCAGGGACCGGGCGGCGGCGTCCAGCACCGCGCAGGCCTCGTCGACCCGGGTGCCGAGCACCGCCAGGTTCCGGCCGGGGGCCCGGGGCAGCCGCAGCGTCGCCGACCGGGCCTGCACGTCGATGATCTCCCCGAGCAGGGCCACCGGGCTGCGCGGCACCCCCTCGTCCGGCGCGGTCAGCGCCCGGAAGTCCGGCGCATCGGCGAGCTTCGGGATCGCGTCGCCGTCGAAAAGGCGGGCCGGGGCGGCGTCCGGCGGGCGCATCCGCCACAGCCGGTGCTGCAGATCGCTCCAGCTCTCCCAGTCGCTGGCCGACGGGATCCGGGCCACCTCGTTCCCCTCGACCAGCCCGGACTCCGCGTTGACCACGGCGTGGTGCCGGGGCAGCGACTGGGCCGCGTCGTTGCGTTCGGCCAGGATGCGCAGCGCCTTGGGCAGCGCGATGCGCAGGGTGAACTGGGCGACCAGGGCGGGTCGCCCCCACAGCGCCTCGATGCCGCGGACGTCCTGCGAGGCGAGCACCAGGTGGATACCCTGCGAGCGGCCCCGGCGGGCCAGGTCCTCCAGCAGGTCGGCGGCCTCCCGGGCGACCACGTCCCGCCCCGCCAGCAGCGCCTGGAACTCGTCCACCACCGCGACGATCCGCGGCCAGTGCCCGGTCGGGTCCACCGCCCGCAGCTCGGCCAGCTTGGTGACCTCGTGTTTCTTGGCCGCGTCCGCCCGGCGGCGCAGCTCCTCGGCGAGGAAGCGCAGCAGCGCCAGCCCGAACTCCCGGTCGGTGTTGACGTTGATCCCGACCAGCCGCATGTGCGGCAGCCAGCTCGGGTCCCGCCGACCCTGCGCGAACCGGGCGAAGGACACCCCCTCCTTGAAGTCCAGCAGATAGAACTCCAGCTCGGCGGGGGAGTAGCGGGAGGCCAGCGCGCCGATCCAGGCGAAGATCAGGTTCGTCTTGCCGGTGCCGGACGGACCGCCGATCAGGGCGTGCGGCGGGTAGTCGCCGAGGGTGAGCAGCACCGGCCGGCCGTGCGGACCCTCGCCGATCGGCGCGGTCAGCCCGTGCGCCGAGTCCTCCTGCCACATCCGCTCCGGCGGCGGGAGCAGGTCGGCGAAGGGTGCCGGCGGCGGGCCGGCGTTGACCCGGGACGCCACCTCCCGGCAGGTCTCGGTGACCAGGGTGGCCGGCGGCGGGTCGTCGAGGGTGACCGGCAGCCCGCCGATCCGAGCGCCGTCCGGCTCCACCATGACCCGGGAGACCGTCGGGTCGTCGGGCAGCTCGATACCGCGGGCCACCAGGTGCACCCCGCACGCGGCGCCGGTGCGGACCACCCGGTCCAGCTGGCCGCGTTCGTGCCGGGACAGCTCGTCGCCGCCGAGCAGCACCGCCACCCGCCACGGCTCCGGACGGCGGCCCGTCGCCGCGGCCAGCTCGCGCAGCGAGGCGTGCTCACCGGCCAGCACGGTCTCGTTGATCCGGCGGATCTGCTCCACCAGGTCGTCCAGCAGCCGACCGAGCCCACCGGGGCCGACGAAGGTGAGCAGCCCGGCGGTGCCCAGCGGCGCGAACCCGGCGAGGCCGCCGCCGAGGTGCTCCGGGTCGTACCCGAAGAGGCGGACCGCGCCCGGGTCCGCGCGGCCGACGGAGCGCAGCAGCACGGCGGGCACCACCGCGGCGATGCCGGCCCGGTGGCTGCCGGCCAGGTGCACGTGGCCCGCGTCCAGCAGCGGCACCAGCGCCGGTACCGGCTCGGCGTCGGGGATCCGGACCGTGCCGATCCGCACCGCGCCGGGCGTCTCGGACCGGCCGGCGGGCGTGGCCTGCCACCGCGACCATGGCGCCGAGGCCGCGCCGGGGGCCTCGCGCTGCGCGGCCGCCGCGGCCCGGCGGGCCAGCGCCGCGATCCGCGTGGAGTGCCGGGCGTCGATCTCGGCGAGCCGGCGGTCGCGGGCCGCGCCGACCCGTTCCGGTACGGCCGCCGCGGCGCGCCGCACCCGGGCCAGCCGCTCCGCGCCGGCGGCCAGCTCGGCGTCGGCGCCGGCCAGCCGCTTGCGGGTCGCGCCGAGCGCCTCGGAGAGCATCCCCCGGACCCGGGTGACCAGTTGACCGCGGACGTCAGCCATCGGAGCCCCGGGCCGGCTGCCGCTCGTCGGCGTCGGTCGGCAGGTCCCGGCCGAGCCGGGCGAGCAGCAACCCGGTGACCACCCCGGCGGTGACCGCGGGGTCGGCGGCGTGCGGCTGGTCCCGCTCGCCGGAACGGCGCGGCGGGGGCATCCGGCACACCCGGGTGAGCAGGGTGTCCAGCACCGGCAGGGGCAGCCCGGGCAGCAGGTCCCGGACCCGGCCGTCCAGCTCCCGGCGCAGCCGGCCCAGGTCGTCGGCCCGGGGCGGGTGGCCGAGCAGTTCGCCGGCCAGGTCGCGCAGCAGCGGCGGGGCGACCGCGGCCAGCCCGAGCCCGACGTCGGCGTGCGCCCGGCGCAGCTCGCTGTGCAGCCGGTCCCGGTCGCCGGCGCGGACCCCGGTGACCACCCGGCGCAGCAGCTCGCGGGCGTCGCCGACCCGCTCGTCCGGCTCGTCCGGCGGCCCTTCCCGGCCGCCGGTCAGCTCCGCCACCCGCACCGACCACCAGCGCCGCATCGTCGGATCGACGCCCTGCTCCGGCGCGGCCCCCGGCGCCGGCGGCGGCACGTCCCGGCGCGCGTCGTGCTTCAGCCGCCGCTCCTGCGGCTTCGGCGCGGGCGCGCCGTCGGCGGCCAGCCCGATCGCGGCCAGATAGCCGGCGAGCTGCTCCTGGGCGACCCGCAGCGCGTACCCGGCGGTCTCGGCGTGTTCGGTGGCGGCGGAGAGCTCCGGCACGCCCATCGGGTTCGCCGACTCCTGCCGGACCCAGCGCAGCCGCTCGGTGGCCTGGCCGAACTTCTCCCGCGCCAACGCCAGCTGCGCCAGGGGCAGCTCCTCGGCAGCGGCGCGGACCTGCGCGCCGACGTCCTCGATGATGGACACGGCCGGCTCTACAGGGTCGACACGTAGAGCTGCGCCTGCTCGACCGCCACCAGTGTGGCGGCGAGGCACTCCTCCAGCTCCTGACTGGCCTGGGTCAGCGAGGCGTGCGCGGCCTCCACCGTCTCGTGCCCGCTGCCCTCCAGCGCGCCGGCCAGCGTCTGCTGCGCCTCGGCCAACTTCTCGCCGGCCGCCTGCACGGCTGTCTGCCCGTCACCTATCTGCTGGAGGGCGACATCGATGGCTGCCTTCAGCTCGGCGACGCTCGCCACGGGGGACCTCCTGGGGGCGGGGAGATGTCCATTACAACCCATCCCGCTGGGTGAGCGACAAGCCGCCCTCGGGGTGTTCCTGCCCGGCTGTCCGATTCGGCCCCTGACGTGCGGGAAGGCCCGCCGGCCCGGCCCGTGGCGGTCCCGTCGGTGGACCGCACGGTCCTGTCCACGAGTCACCCGCCGTCCCGCCCGTCAGCGGTCGGCCGGTTCCCGGCGGAGCCAGCGAGGGCCGTACACCTCGGCACCGAGCTCGCCCGCCCGGGCGCGCAGCTCCCGGTCGGCCGTGACCAACACCCGGCGGCGGTCCGACGCGGCCGCGACCAGCTCGACGATGGTGTCGTCGCCCGAACCGGGCGCGGAGACCACCCGGACGCCCGGGACACCCTCGACGTCCCGCGCCGCGCCCTCCACCACCAGCACCACCTCCACCGGTGGCGGCAGCTCCGGCAGCACACCCTGCTCGGGCAGCGGCACGAGGGCGTCGCGCAGCCGGGCCGCCGCGCCCGCCCGGTCCCGCCACCAGCCGTTGGGGCGGGAGCCGACCACGTTGGCGCCGTCGACGATCAGCAGCGGCCTGGTCTCCATGTCCCCAGCCTGCCACCTCGGGGGAGTTTGTCGCGCCGACCGCCGGGTAGCCACGGCCGACCGTGCCGGCCCGACTGCACCCGGCGAGCGCGCCGGCCCGACCGCGGAGGACAGAGATGAATGGACCCGGTGAGTTCGGCTCCGACCCGTGGGATGAATTCCTGGCCCGGTACTTCGGCCGGGGTGAGGGGGGACGCCGACCGGCGCACCGGGTCGACATCACCCGGCTGATGACCGCCGACGCGCGGGAGATGCTGGCCGACGCGGCCCGCCGGGCGGCCCAGAAGCACAGCAACGACCTGGACACCGACCACCTGCTCTGGGCGGCGCTGCAACGCGAACACCTGCGCGACCTGGTACGCCGCGCCGGCGCCGACCCGGACGCCCTGGTCAACGCCCTCGGCGGGCGCGGCGACGGTGCCCCCCAGGGCGAGGTGCCGGCGAACCTGTCGCTCACCCCGGCGGCCAAGCGGGCGCTGCTCGACGCCCACCAGCTCTCCCGGGCGATGGGCGCCAACTACATCGGCCCCGAGCACATCCTGATGGCCCTGCCGCTCAACCCGGAGTCGCCGGCCGGCCGGATGCTCGCCGCCGGCCGGATCCAGCCCGAGTCGTTGCAGGCGGCCAGCGCGGAACGCGGCCAGGGCGGCCCCCGGCCGGACCGCGGCACCCCCACCCTCGACCAGTACGGCCAGGACCTCACCGACCTGGCCCGCGCCGACCAGATCGACCCGGTGATCGGGCGGGCCGACGAGATCGAGCAGGCGGTGGAGATCCTCTCCCGCCGGACCAAGAACAACCCGGTGCTGATCGGCGAGGCCGGCGTCGGCAAGACCGCCATCGTGGAGGGGCTGGCCGAGAAGATCTGCGACGGGGACGTGCCGCAGACCCTGATCGGCAAGCGGGTGGTGCAGCTCGATCTGCCGGGTCTGGTCGCCGGCACCCGGTACCGGGGCGACTTCGAGGAACGGCTGAAGAAGGTGATCGACGAGATCCGGGCGCACAAGGACGAGCTGATCGTCTTCCTGGACGAGATCCACACCCTGGTCGGCGCGGGCGGCGCCGGCAGCGAGGGCGGCATGGACGCGTCCAACATGCTCAAGCCCGCCCTGGCCCGCGGCGAGCTGCGGGTGATCGGCGCGACCACGCTGGACGAGTACCGGCGCAGCATCGAGAAGGACGCCGCGCTGGCCCGTCGCTTCCAGCCGGTCTTCGTGCCCGAGCCGACCGTCGAGGACACGGTCGCCATCCTGCGCGGCCTGCGCGACCGGTACGAGGCGCACCATCAGGTCCGCTTCACCGACGAGGCCCTCGTCGCCGCCGCCGAACTCTCCGACCGGTACGTCACCGACCGGTTCCTGCCGGACAAGGCGATCGACCTGATCGACCAGGCCGGTGCCCGGGTCCGATTGCGCACCCGCACGCCCGCCGAGGACGTGCGCGGGCTGGAGCAGCAGCTCGACGAGGTACGCCGGAACAAGGAGCAGGCGGTCGCCAGTGAGCAGTACGAGCGTGCCTCCCAGCTGCGGGACCGGGTCTCCGAGCTGGAGGAGCAGGTCCGCCGCGCACGCGGCGACGGTGAAAGCCCCGAGGTGCCCACGGTCGGGCCGACGGAGATCGCCGAGGTGGTCTCCCGGGCCACCGGCATCCCGGTCAACCAGCTCACCGAGGAGGAACGCGACCGGCTGCTCCGGCTGGAGGGCTACCTGCACGAGCGCGTGGTCGGCCAGGACGACGCGGTCACCGCGGTCGCCGAGGCGGTGCGCCGCTCACGTACCGGACTGGCCGACCCGAACCGGCCGATGGGCAGCTTCCTCTTCCTCGGCCCCACCGGCGTCGGCAAGACAGAGCTGGCCCGGGCGCTGGCCGAGGCGCTCTTCGGCGAGTCGGACCGGATGGTCCGGCTGGACATGAGCGAGTTCCAGGAACGGCACACGGTCAGCCGGCTGGTCGGCGCCCCGCCCGGGTACGTCGGCTACGAGGAGGCCGGCCAGCTCACCGAGGCGGTGCGCCGCCGCCCGTACGCGGTGGTGCTGCTCGACGAGATCGAGAAGGCGCACCCGGACGTGTTCAACATCCTCCTCCAGGTGTTCGACGACGGCCGGCTCACCGACAGCCAGGGCCGGACGGTGAACTTCAAGAACACCGTACTGATCATGACGAGCAACCTCGGGTCGGAGCTGATCACCGGCACCCAGCGCGCCGTCGGCTTCGGCACCGGCGAGCCCGGCGGCGAGCAGGAGACCAACGAGCTGCGCGAGCGGCTGATGCGGCGGCTGCAGGAGAATTTCCGGCCCGAGTTTCTCAACCGCATCGACGAGATCATCATCTTCCAGCGGCTCGAGGCCGAGCAGCTGCGGCAGATCACCGAGCTGATGCTGGAAGAGACCCGCCGCCGACTGCACGCCCAGGACATCCAGGTCGAGTTCACCACCGCCGGGATCGACTGGCTCGCCGAGCACGGCTACCAGCCCGAGTTCGGCGCCCGGCCGCTGCGCCGGGTGATCCAGCGGGAGGTCGACAACCGGCTCTCCCGGAAGCTGCTGGAGAACGAGATCTCGCCCGGCCAGAAGGTCATCGTCGACGCGCGCGACGGGCAGCTCGCCTTTGACGTGACCGCCGGCGACCGCGACTACACGGCGGCGACGACGTCCCACCCGCGATGAACCGGAGGACGGACATGACCGAACCGGAGGAATCCCAGGAGGACACCGAGCACAGCGAACCGATCGTCGCGCCCCCGACGGCGAACCCGTCCCGGGTGAAGGTGCCGCCGGAAGGGCTGAAGCAACGGACCGACGAGGGCGAGCCGGCGCCGTCCGGGCCGCCGGCGGGAGAGGAGGCGTGATGGTACGCGAGAAGCGGCTGGATCCCGAGGTCGAGGTGATCTGGGACGACTTCCACGCCCAGGTGAACGTCCCCTCCGAGCAGCTGCGGCAGTGGCTGCTCACGCGGGGGTCGGGCGAGGAGGCGTTCGGCCCGAACCCGGACATGAACCTGCCCGAGCCGGGGCGGCAGATCCTCCACGTGCTCAGCAAGCGGAAGGTGGACCTCACGCGGGAGGACATCGAGGTGATGCGGGACACCATCGACCGCATTCAGTCCCTGACGGAGGCAAAGCCGAGCCGGGGCAACGCCGACGACGAGTGGCGGCACTCGCTGCTCGACCTCGGCCACGACGTCCTGATCGAACGCTGACCCACGATCGCAACGGCACCCGGGACGCCGCCCGGGTGCCGTTGCCCGCCCGTCGGTTACCCGGATTCCATGCTGGGCAGTTGCAGGCCGGCAGCGTCGGCGGCGGCCTGCCGGTCGAGGCGGGCCTGTTCCTCTCGGGTGAGCAGGTTGGCGTACTCGGTGATGTCGGCCGGGTCCGGCACGTCGGGCAGCCGGCGCAGGAAGGTCTCGACGTCCCGGGAGGCGGCGGTGTGCGCGGCGGCCGCCTGGCGCAGCAGCTCCCGCTGGTCAGCCGCGGGGTACAGATCGGTCATGCTGCCCTGATACCCGTCGTCAGGCGGTTCGCACCCCGCCGAGCGGCCCGGCCGTCGACGGCTGGGCGCCGAAGTCGGGATGACCCAGCAGCCAGGCCAGGTAGTCCGGGTGCGGCGCCAGCGAATCCCTGTACCCAGCCACCGCCGTCTCCAGCACCGCCTCGGCGGCCCGGGCGGCCGGCGCGTCCGGATGCCAGCCCAGCAGCAGCCGCCACCGCAGCGGCGTCCCCGCCAGCCGCCGGGTGACCAGCCCGGTGACCGGGCGGAAGGTGGCCTGGCAGAGCGCCACCGCCTCGCCGGCGTCGACGAGGTCCACGCAGCCGCGCACGTCCGTCTCGTACACCTTCCGCGGGGTGAAGCCGGCACGGGCGCAGGCGGCGGCGAAGCAGTCGCCGAAGCAGCCGTCGCCGGGCGCCGCGACCCACTGCTCCCGCCGCAGATCCCCCAGCCGCACCTCGTCCCGCTCGGCCATCGGGTGGTTCTGCGGCAGCAGCACGAAGACCGGGTCGACGGCGACCTCCCGCCAGCTCAGCCCGAACTCCGCCGACGGGGACGCGTCGCCGCACACCCCGGTGAGCGCGAAGTCCAGCCGCCCGCCGGCCACGAGCTGGGCCAGCTCGTCCACCGACCAGGAGGCGTACGTGGTGATCTGCAGCTGGGGCTGCTCGGCGGCGAGCCGGTGCACCAGCCGGCCGAGGATCGGGCTGTTCACCCCGCCGAACCGGTACCGGCCCAACGGGTCGCCCGCCCCGGCCAGTCGCGCCGCCTCGTCCTGCAGGCCCTTCATCGCCGGCAGCAGCACCCGCGCCCGGGCCAGCACCAGCTCGCCCAGCGCGGTGGGCCGGGCGCCCCGACGGTCCCGCTCGAACAGCGGCCCGCCCAGGATCCGCTCGATGCGTTGAAGCTGGGCGGTCAGGGCCGGCTGGGCCAGGCCGAGCGTCGAGGCCGCCTTGGTCACGCTCCCCGTCTCCGCGATCGCGCAGACCACCCGCAGGTGTCGCAGCTCCAGATTCATACGGTGACCGTAGGGCCACGCAACGATCGGCGGAAGGGCCCGAGGGTATCGGCCTCGTCCGATGCGTACCGGTCAGCCCTTCGGCTGTCGCTCCAGGTCGGCCAGCTGGGTCCGCCGGCCGGTCATCACGTCGCGGACCTTGTCCAGCACGCCCACCGCCGGTTCCACGATCTTGTTCCACGGCGGGGTGGCCGGGGTGCCCGGGTGCGGCCGGGTCGGCGCCGCCTCCTCGGCGATCTGCCACCGGTTGCCCAGCCGGATCAGCTCGGCGTCGGTGGCCACCTCCCGCAGCGGCGTCACCAGCGCGGTCACCCGGCTGACGTGCCGGCGTACCCGATCGGCCACCTCGGCCAGCGCCGGGTCGTCCGGCCCGGACAGTCCCTTCAGGGCGGTGAGCAGCGCGGCGTCCGCCTCGATCTCCCGGTCGACGAGGTCGGTGCTTCCCGGCACGGCGGCCCGGGCGGCGGGGAAGAGGTACTGCTCCTCGGCGGAGAGGTGCCGGGACACCGTGGCGGTGAACACGTCGACCACCTCGCGGCGGCGCTCCGCGGCCAGCTCCGGGTCGGTGACCTGGTCAGCCAGGCCGAGCAGCTGCCGGTGCTCCCGGTCGACCAGGTCGGCCAGGCTGCGGCCGCCCGGCCGGTACGCGTCGTCGGCGGCGGGTGGCAGTGGCGGCAGGGGGACGGTCATGGTGCCCTCCTCGACTGGGTGGCCGGCGGGAACCGGCGGCCCGGTGGGCGGTGCGGGGACGCCAGCGGCGGTACCCGCACGGTCGCCGTGCGAAACCGTCCCGGCCGGTCACCCCGGCGGCGGCGCGCCGGGCGTCCGGCCCGGCTGGTATGAAGATGCGATGACGAGCGACCCCGCTTCCGCCCGACCCGACCCCATCGACGAGGTCGTCGACCTCTGCCGCGACCTGCTGCGCATCGACACCACCAACACCGGGGACAACGACACCAGCGTCGGGGAACGCCGCGCCGCCGAGTACGTGGCGGAGAAGCTGGCCGAGGTCGGCGTCGACGCGGAGATCCACGAGTCGGCGCCCGGCCGGGCCAACCTCGTCGCCCGGATCCCCGGCGCCGACCCGGGCCGCGACGCGCTGCTGGTGCACGGCCACCTCGACGTGGTCCCCGCCGACCCGGACGAGTGGTCGGTGCACCCGTTCTCGGGCGAGATCCGCGACGGCTACCTGTGGGGCCGGGGCGCGATCGACATGAAGGACTTCGACGCCATGGTGCTCGCCGTGGTCCGCGGCTGGCAGCGCACCGGCACCCGCCCGTCCCGGGACATCGTGCTCGCGTTCACCGCCGACGAGGAGGCCGGCAGCGACTACGGCGCGCACTTCCTCGCCCAGCGGCACCGCGGCCTCTTCGACGGCTGCACCGAGGCGATCGGCGAGGTGGGCGGCTTCTCCTACTCGATCAACGAGTCCCAGCGCCTCTACCTCATCGAGACCGCCGAGAAGGGCATCGACTGGCTGCGGCTGCACGCCAAGGGCCGGCCCGGGCACGGGTCGATGGTGCACGACGACAACGCGGTCACCGCGCTGGCCGAGGCGGTCGCCCGGATCGGCCGGCACCGCTTCCCGGTGGTGGTCACCGACACCGTACGGGCGTTCCTGGAGGAGGTCTCCGACCTGCTCGGCGTCGAGCTGGACCCGGAGGACCCGGAGACCGCCATCGCCAAGCTCGGCCCGATCGCCAACATCATCGGCGCGACCATCCGCAACACCGCCAACCCGACCCGGCTGGCCGCCGGCTACAAGGACAACGTCATCCCCGGCCGGGCCACCGCCACCATCGACTGCCGCAGCCTGCCCGGCCAGTCGGAGCTGCTGGAGCAGCAGCTGCGCGAGCTGGTCGGGCCGGACATCGCCATCGAGTACATCCAGCGGCAGCCCGCCCTGGAGACCACCTTCGACGGTGACCTGGTCGACGCGATGTCCGCCGCGCTGCGCGCCGAGGACCCGGGCGCCCGTCCCGTGCCGTACATGCTCTCCGGCGGCACGGACGCCAAGGCCTTCTCCCAGCTCGGCATCCGCTGCTTCGGGTTCGCGCCGCTGCGGCTGCCCGCGGACCTCAATTTCTCCGGCCTGTTCCATGGCATCGACGAGCGGGTCCCGGTGGACGGGCTACAGTTCGGCGTGCGGGTTCTCGATCGGTTTCTCCGCAGTTGCTAACCGTGTCCGCGGTGTCACCGCCGACACGGGTCCTCCCCCATCGCGAAGGGACTGCCTCACATGACCGACCAGCACGGTGAGCTGGACGCCGCTCTCGAGCGCGTGATCGACGCGGCCCGCGCCCACCTGGCCGCCGTCCGCGTCGCCCAGGGCCGGATCGACGACGACAACGTCTGGCAGGCGTACGTCGCGTTGAACAACGCCTCGTTCGCCTACGACGAGCAGCTGCTCGACGCCTTCGGCGAGGTCACACCCTGGGACGTGGAGTCGATCGACCCGGACGAGGCCGACGAGCGCTTCGGCGGCGCCGAGGGTGTCGAAGCGACCGACCCGCACCCGCGGGTGATCTCGGTGCGGCAGCGTCGCGACTACCGGGTGCCGAGCGTGGCCGCGCTGATCCGGGTGGCCGAGGCGGCCCGCCGGGAGGGCACCCCGGAGGAGGACCAGCCGGCCCCCGTCGAGGGCGTCGGCGAGGCGGTGCTGGAGCTGCTGCAGAGCGGCGACGGCTCGCTCAGCGCGCTGGACGTCCCGGAGCTCGAACCGCTCGACGGGGTGGTGATGGTCAGCGAGGTCGGCGCCCCGGTCGACCTGGAGTCCTTCGACGACGACGACCCGGTGGGCCCGTTCCAGCCGGCCGCCGACGACCGCCTCGTGGGCCGGCTCGACGAGCACCCGTTCCTGGAGCTGGACGAGGAGCACGACCACGCGCACTAGGCCGTGACGCGCCCGGGCTCGACCATCCGGTCGGGCCCGGGGCCTACGCCCGCGCCCGGCGCCCGCCGTCGGTCAGTACGACAGGCCCGGCTGCGGCTGGTTGAGCCGCCGGCGGCGCAGCATCACCTGCCGCGTACCGTCCCGGAACAGCCGCACCCGGGCCAGCTCCCATCCGGAGAATTCCGCCTGGATCGCCAGTTGCGCCGCGGCGGTCAACCGGTCGACGTTCGAGGGCAACCGCAGCGGCGCGTATTCGTAGTCCATGCGTTCCATGCTGCCCAGGCCGGCGGCGGTTCGCCACCCCCTGGCGGTGATCCACGTCGCGTGTCGCCGGGGGCCGCGGCCGTCCGGGGCAGGTCAGGTCGGTCCCGGCCGCACGGCGCACGGCGTGCCGCGCCGAACGGCGCCGCCGCCCCGGCGGGCGGTCAGCCGTCGCGCTCCGGGTAGCCGACCGGGACCGCGGAGACGTCGTCCAGCGCCGTGACGATCTCCTCGGGCAGGGTCATCCGCTCCACCTGGAGGGCGCCGAGGAGCTGGCCGACGGTCCGCGCGCCGAGGATCGGGGCGGTCACCCCCGGCCGGTCGCGGATCCAGGCCAGCGCCACCTCCAGTGGGGAGACGCCCAGCCCGCCGGCCGCGGTGGCGACCGCCTCGACGATGCTGGAGCAGCGCGGCTCCAGGTAGGTGGCGACGAACCGCTCGAAGTGCGGCGAGGCGGCACGGGAGTCCGCCGGCCGACCGTGCCGGTACTTGCCGGTGAGCACCCCACGGCCCAGCGGCGACCAGGGCAGCACACCCAGGCCCAGCGCTTCGCAGGCGGGCAGCACCTCCCGCTCCACGCCCCGCTCCAGCAGCGAATACTCCACCTGGGCGGCCACCACCGGTGCCCGGCCCGGCCAGGCGGCCTGCCAGGCCGCGGCCCGGGCGGTCTGCCAGCCGGAGAAGTTCGACACCCCGACGTACCGGGCTTTTCCGCTGGACACCGCATGGTCCAGGGCGGAGAGGGTCTCCTCCGGCGGGGTGTCCGGGTCGTACCCGTGGACCTGCCAGAGGTCGACGTGGTCGGTGCCGAGCCGGCGCAGCGACGCGTCCAGGGTGCGCAGCAGGTGCCCGCGCGAGCCGTCCCGGCGGCGGCCGCTGCCTGGGCGCAGCCCCGCCTTGGTGGCGATGAGCAGCTCCTCGCGGGGGACCAGGCCGCCGAGCAGGGAGCCGATGACCGATTCGGCGTCGCCGTCGCCGTACACGTCGGCGGTGTCGACGAGGTTGCCGCCCGCGTCGAGGAAACTCTTCAGCTGGGCGGCCGCGTCGTCCGCGTCGGTGTCCCGTCCCCAGGTCATGGTGCCGAGCGCGAGCCGCGAAACCGCCAGCCCGCTTCGGCCGAGCGGTCGCTGTTGCATGCGTGAACCTTATTTCGATCCCGGCGTCACGGATATCCTCGCCTGAAGTCAACTTCCTGCTCGACCGGTCGGACGGGTGTGACGCGTTCGAGGTGAGCCGGTGATCGGGACCACCGCCCGCATTGCGTAACCTGATGCGACCTGTGGTGCTGATGGTGGGAGGACCAGTGCGACTCGGGCTCAGCCTCGGATATCAGACGGCGTGGAGCACGCCGGCCGACCACCTGGCACTTGCCCAGGAGGCGGACCGGCTCGGCTACTCGGTGGTGTGGGCGGCGGAGGCCTACGGCTCCGACTCGCCCAGCATGCTGGCCTGGATGGCCGGTCAGACCCAACGGATCGACGTGGGCGCCGCGGTGATGCAGATCCCCGCCCGCACCCCGGCGATGACCGCGATGACCGCGGCCACCATCGACGCGCTCTCCGGCGGCCGGTTCCGGCTCGGCCTCGGCGTCTCCGGTCCGCAGGTCTCCGAGGGCTGGCACGGCGTCCGTTTCGCCAAGCCCCTCGCGCGCACCCGCGAGTACGTGGACATCGTCAAGCTGGCGATCGCCCGCAAGGAGGTCGCGTACGACGGCGAGCACTACACCCTGCCGCTGCCTGACGGGCCGGGCAAGGCGTTGCGCCTGGGCTTCCACCCGCCGCGCGAGCACATCCCGATCTACCTCGCCGCGGTCGGGCCGAAGAACCTCGAACTCGCCGGTGAGATCGCCGACGGCTGGCTCGCCGTCTTCTACGCCCCGGAGTTCGCCGAGGAGCAGCTCGCCTCCGTGCGGGCCGGCCGGGCGAAGGCCGGCAAGGAGCTGGCCGGGTTCGATGTGGTCCCGTCGGTCCCGGTCGTGGTCGGCGACGACGTCGCCTCCTGCGCCGAACTGGTCCGCTGGTACGCCGCCCTGTACGTCGGCGGCATGGGCAGCCGGCAGCAGAACTTCTACAACCAGCTCGCCACCCGGATGGGCTACGGCGACGCCGCCCGCGAGGTGCAGGACCTCTACCTGGCCAAGCGGCAGCGGGACGCGGCCGCCGCGATCCCGATGGAGTTCATCGACCGCACGTCGCTGCTCGGCCCGAAGGAGCGCATCGCCGAGCGGATGCGGGAGTACGCCGCCGCCGGCGTCACCACCCTGTCGGTGACCCTCTTCGTCGCCGACCGGGACAGCGGTGTGCAGACCCTGCGTACCGTCGCCGAGGCCCTGGAACTCTCCGGAGTCGGCGAGTGACCTGGGTAGAAGCCATCGTCCTGGGCATCGTCCAGGGGCTCACGGAATTCCTGCCGGTCAGCTCGTCCGGTCACCTGCGGATCACCTCCGCGATCTTCTTCGGCCGGGACGCCGGCGCATCGTTCACCGCGGTGACCCAGCTGGGCACCGAGGCGGCGGTGCTCATCTACTTCGGCAAGGACATCTGGCGGATCGTCCGGACCTGGCTGGTGGGCCTCCGCGACCGCTCCGTCCGCGCCAGCCTCGACTACCGGATGGGCTGGTACGTCATCCTCGGCTCGATCCCGATCGGGCTGTTCGGCTTCCTGTTCAAAGACCAGATCCAGACCGTCGCCCGGAACCTCTGGCTGGTCTCCGCCACGCTGATCGGCTTCGCGTTCGTGCTGGCCTTCGCCGAATACTGGGGTCGGCAGACCCGCACGCTGGAGAACTTCCGGCTGCGCGACGGCATCGTGATGGGCTTCGCCCAGGCCATGGCGCTGATCCCCGGCGTCTCCCGCTCCGGTGGCACCCTCACCGCCGGCCTGCTGCTCAACCTCACCCGGGAAACGGCGGCGCGGTACTCGTTCCTGCTGGCCATCCCGGCGGTGGTGATGTCCGGGGTGTTCAGCCTCGGCGACGTCTTCGAGCCGGTGGCACCCGGCACGGCGGCGCCGACCGTGGCCCAGATGCTGGTGGCGACGCTGATCGCTTTCGCGATCGGCTACGCGGCCATCGCCTGGCTGCTGCGCTACCTCGCCCACCACACCCTGTACGTCTTCGTGCTCTACCGGGTCGCCCTGGGCGCCCTGGTCCTCTCCCTGCTGCTCACCGGCACGATCAGCGCTACCTGAGTGCGGTGGGGGCGTGGTTGCGCTTGGGGGCTGCTTGCGGTCCGCCGGCCGGTCGCGGTCTTTTCTGCGGTACGTGGATATGCCGCTGGCCGGCACCCCGGTGTTGGGGTGCCGGCCAGCGGCTTGTCACGCGTGTGCGGTTGTCAGCTGTTCCAGTGCTGGGCGACGAGGTCGGCGGCCTGCTGCTCCCACTGGGCGTAGGCGTCCGGGTAAGCCGACACCTGCACCGTCT
>NZ_JAPFQV010000098.1:0-16915 GCF_033804685.1 Micromonospora sp. RTP1Z1 | reverse complement strand
ACCGCGCGCCTGGCCGCTACCCTGGCAGCAGCAGCCGCCTTCGATCTTGTAGTCCTCACAAGCACATGATCGACAGGCGGCTGCGTCCACTTCGCACACCCCCCACCGCATCCCGCCAGGTCAGACCGCCAATGGCGGCTGCCGTACTAGATGATCAGGACGACAAGAGCCGTATGACGGGAGACTGTCACGTACGGATCTGTGGGGGGCGGCGGGTGAGATTCCCGCCGCCTACCCGGCCATCTAGATGTCGGCGCTCGTCTCGCCCGCTGGTACCCGGATCTCACTGGCAACGCCCTGACAAGGGGTTCCTGCTCGGTGACCTCTTCGGCAGATCCGAAGAGGTCAGCAAGCAGCTAGATTTACACTAAGGGACGTCTCGTAACTCGCTGAAGGCGTTGCCCTGCGCCGGACTGGCCGTCAGCCGGCGAGGGCGATGTTGTGGAGGTGGGCGATGCCGGAAGCGGCGTCGGTCAATGTGCGGGCGGCGCGGCGGTAGTCGCGCAGGATTTTCCAGCACTTCATCCTGGCCAGGGCGTGTTCGACCTGGGCACGCACAATGCGGTGCTGCCTGTTCAGGTCGGCTTTCCAGTCGGGTAGTTCGCTGCCGTCGGAGGGCTTGCGGTACGGGATGATCACTTCCGGGTTGCCGCGGTAGCCGCCGTCGGCCATGACCGGCCTGTACCCGCTCGGAAACCTGATTCTGGCCCCTGAAGTGCGGTTTTGTGCGGGGCGGATCAACCGTCCCCGGGCATCGTGGCGGGCATGTTCCTGTCCTTCGGCTACCTGATCCTGTGTCAGATCCTGCGGCTGGTGGTGCAGTGCTTACGTGGCGAGCGGTCAAAGGACATCGAAGTCCTGGTGTTGCGTCATCAGGTCGCGGTGTTGCGCCGGCAGGTCGCACGTCCGGACCTGGAGCCGACCGACCGAGCCGTGCTGTCAGCCCTGTCTCGGATGCTGCCTCGTACCCGCTGGTCGACGTTCTTCGTCACCCCGGCAACCTTGCTGCGGTGGCACCGTGAGCTGGTCGCCAGGAAGTGGACCTACCCGCAACGACGACCCGGGCGTCCTCCGATACGGGCAGAGATCCGTGCCCTGGTGCTGCGCCTGGCCTGGGAAAACCCGACCTGGGGCCACCGCCGGGTTCAGGGCGAACTGCTCAGGCTTGGCTATCGGGTCGCGGCCAGCACGGTGTGGACCATCCTGACCGTCGCCGGTGTCGACCCGGCTCCGCGTCGTGGCGGGCCGACCTGGACCAAGTTCCTGACCACCCAGGCCAAAGGCATGCTCGCCTGCGATTTCCTGCACGTGGACGATCGGTCTGACCCGCATCTACGTCCTGTTCCTGATGGAGATCGGCACCCGGCGAGTTCACATTCTCGGCGCCACGAGGCATCCGACAGGGGAGTGGGTCACTCAGCAGGCCCGGAACCTGATGTTGGATCTCGGCGACCGAGTCGCCCGGTTCAGGTTCTTGATCCGCGACCGTGACAGCAAGTACACCGCCGCCTTCGACGACGTCTTCACCACCGAAAGCATCGAGGTCCTGCGCACTCCGCCTCGGGCGCCGAGGGCGAACGCGTACGCGGAGCGGTGGGTACGCACGGTCCGCCGTGAATGCCTCGACCGGATGCTGATCTACAACCAACGTCACCTACTGGCCACCCTCGAGGAGTACGTGGCCCACTACAACGACCACCGGCCGCACCAAGCCCGGCACCAACAACCGCCCGACGCCGCCGACACACCGCCCCCATCGGTCGCCGACATGAACGCCGCACGAGTGCGCCGCAGGAAGATCCTCAACGGACTGATCAACGAATACTCCCAGGCCGCGTAGCTGTGACCGACTTTCCGAGCGGTACAGCCGTATGTTGGTGAACACGCTCGTGAGCGACAGGTAAGGCAGTCGCAGCAGCACGATGGATCATCCTGGCGTACCCGGTCTCGTGGACTTCAGCCGTATCCGAGAACCGGCAGGTCACAGCCCCTGGATGGGGCATTCGGCACTGCACCCACAGTGTCGAAGCCCCGCTTCGCGACCGCCTCCCGCATCGCGGCCAACATCAGCGCGGACACGCCGTCGCCGCGCCGGTCCGGCCGGATGCAAATCTCCAACGCCGACACCATCGTCGGTTCCCTGCCGGTGTGCCGGTCGACGGTGGCCCGCTGGATCATCTTGTCCCAGCCGGTCTCGGGCAGCTCCGGCTCGGTCCAGTGCACCGGGACGGCGTACCCGCGGGCGACGGCCCGACCCGGCTCGGCCGGGTCGATCGCCGCGAACACCAGGTCAGGGTAGAGGTCGTCAGCGACCACGTAGTAGACGGGACTGATCAGGTCCTGGATCATGAAGGTCGGCCAGGCGCCGTCGAAGTCCTGGTTGATCAGCAACGGGGCGAGGTCCGGGCGCTCCGCAGGCTCACGATCTCAAGGCTCACCGGGGGACCGTAGAGCGCCGGGCCGGGCGACCGCACCTCAAATGCGGCGGCCGGGATTCGCTCAGCCGGCCGCGCAGACCGCCTTCACCTGCTTGACAGCCGCGTCCAGGTCCGCCGTGCTCGGCTTCTGCTTCGGGTTCTTCGCGTACGCGTCGGCCAGCTCCGTCATCGCGATCGCGACCTGCTTGGCGGCGTTGTTGATCGCGTCGCTGGAGGTGAAGGTATTCACGTACGCGCCGGCCGCGCCGGCGGAGTACTGCGCGCTGACGGCGGAGTGCCCGGCCGGCGGGCTGATCTTCTCCGCCTTGGCAACCTTCGCCCGGGTGCTCGCGATGTCCTCGCCGATTGTGGTGCAGGCTTCCTTGGCGTCGGCCTGCAGGGCCGAGTCCGGGTCGGTGCTGGTGGCGACCGCCTGTGGCGTGGCGACCGCGGTGCGGCTGGGCGGGGCGGTGGCGCCCGTCGAGTCGGTGTTGTCGCCGCAGCCGGTCAGGGCCGTCGCCGCCAGGATGGCCGTGCCGCACAGGGCAAGCCGAGTAGTCCGCACAGTTTCTTCCCCGTCCTGTGTACGGTGGCGGAACCTATCAGATGATCAATGGGCAGCGCGGCCCCGTTCGTCCGGGCGGGCTGGTTAGGCTCGCCGGTATGGCAGATCCGTTCCGGGTGCGCATCACCGTCCGTGGGTACGAACTCGACACCCAGGGCCACCTCAACCAGGCCGTCTACCTGCAGTACAGCGAGCACGCCCGGTGGGAGTGCCTGCGCGCCGCCGGGATCTCCCAGGACCGGCTGATCGCCGGCGGGGTGGGGCCGGTCGCCCTGGAGGTCACCGTGAAGTACCTGCGGGAGCTGCGCGGTGGCGACGAGGTCGACGTGACCTGCGAGTTCGGCTGGGGTGAGGGGAAGACGTTCCAGATCGGGCAGGACTTCACCCGCCCGGACGGCAGCCAGGTCGCCACCGTGACCGGGGTCGGCGGCCTGCTGGACCTGTCCGCCCGGCGGCTCGTCCCCGAACCCCGGGAACGATTCCGAGCACTCGCCACCGACCCCGGACCGCTGAACCTCTGACCGGTTTCAGTCGACGCGCAGGCTCACCAGCCAGGCCTTGAGCTCCTGTTCGACGTACTGGTGGGATTCCTGGTCGGCGACCATGAGCAGGTAGGTGTCCTGCCCGGCGGGCACTCCGCGGACGGTGAAGAAGAACCGGCAGGTGCCGTCGGTGAGCGCGCGGGGGTCGGTCAGCTTCCCGGCGGCAAACCCGCCGGCGGTCGCGATGAGCACCGGCGCACCGTCCCTGACGTCGGCGTAGCCGCCTGTGCCGGCGCAGCCGAGGTGGTCGTCCCGGGTGAAGGAGGCTCCGTCGCCGAGTACCACCGCGCCGGTGACCACGAAGGTACCGGTGGCGGTCGGCCGGGCCGCCGCGGCGGGGGTGCGGGGTCCGCTGTTGTTCAGGAACATGGTGACGGCGAGTCCGAGCCCGGCGGCGGCGCCGGCCCACATCCAGACCGGACGCCGTGCGGTCGGCTCCGGGTGCAACGGCTCCATGGAATCCCCGTTGGGTCAGGCCCGCCGGTGTGTGGCGGGACGTCGGGGGGAGTGTGGTCGAAGATCGTTTATCCGCGCAACCCCGTTCACGGTGTCGCGGGGCGCGTCCCGAGGTAGGTGAGGACCGCGAGGACGCGGCGGTTGGTGTCGTCGCTGGGTGGCAGGTCCAGCTTGGTCAGGATGTTGCCCACGTGCTTGCCGACCGTCGCCTCCGGGACGTGCAGCCTCGCGGCGATCGCCGCGTTCGAGTGGCCCTCGGCGACCTGTGGGGTGCCAAATCCTGGCTCCTGGGTCTGACCTGGGCCTTACGCGGCGCGTTCGTATTCGTTGATGAGCCCGCCGAGGACGGGTCGGCGTTTGATCCGTTCGTCGTTCAGGTCGATGACGGGGCGGTCGGAGCGTGGGGGTTGCAACTGCAGTACCCGGTGTGGCCGCCGGCCGTTGTAGTGCCGGGCGTATTCGCCGAGCGTTCGGTGTAGGTGTCGTTCGCCGAGGATGAGCATGCGGTCGGTGACGTCGGTGCGGGCGGCGAGCACGAATCTTTCCGCGTCGGCGTTGGCTCGCGGGCTGCGCGGTGGAATCTTGCACACGGTGATGCCGGCGTCGGCCAGCACGGCGTCGAATGCAGCGGTGAACTGTCCAGCTCGGTCCCGAATGAGGACGGTGTACTGGTCTGTGCGTTCGCCGAGGTCCATGAGCGGATTCCTGGCCTGCTGGACCGTCCACGGCCCGTCCGGGTTGGCGGTGATGCCGAGGATGTGGACGTAGCTGCTGCCGCCCTTTATCACGAAGAAGACGTACAAGCGCTTGAGGGTGAGCGCGCAGTCGACATGGAAGAAGTCGCAGGCGAGTATGGTCGATGCCTGGGTGGAAGGGAAGCGCCGCCAGGTGGTGTGGTCGTGGCGCACGGGCGCTGGTGGTATGCCGAGTCGTTGGAGGATCCGGCGGATGGTGGACACGCTCACGTGGTGGCCGAGGCCGCGTAGTTCGCCGTGGATGCGCTGGTAGTCCCAGCCGGGATTGTCGCGGGCCATCTGCTCGATCAGCCCGGCCACGACCGGATCGACTGGTGGGCGGCCCCGCCGGCGGGGATATGTCCAGTGCCGGGCGACCAGGCGCTGGTGCCATCGCAATGACTGTGGCCGGGGTGACGAGCCGATGCACCTTCAGTGCCTGAGGCAGGAGCTTGATCAGCGCGGCGAGCACCGCCCGGTCGACCCAGTCCAGACGCGGATTCGGGTGCCGGCGGCGCAGGACCGCGTTCTCATGACGCAGGACCAAGATCTCTACATCTTTGGCCGCGCTGGTGTGGGCGAGCAGAGCGAGCAAGCCCACGGTGCGGCAGAACACGAGATAGAGCAGGCGTAGCGACATACATAACGATGAATTGGCTGTCGACCGCGACGACGCCGTCTCCAGCGAGTACGCCGGCACCGGCCTGGTGTCCCGGGTCGGCGGCGGCGGCGCTGGCACCACCGGCCTGGTCGCGCCGTTGATGGCCACCGCCCACTCGGTCTACGCGCGGCGGCGCCGAGCTGCCCGGCCTCACGTTCTTCGGTGCGGGCAGCTTCCAGCAGGGCTGGATCACCGCCCGGGACACCACCACGGGTAGGCCGATCGACGTCACGATCAATCCGTACTACTTCGCCGGTTGGTACGGCGACGTGACCGGCGTGGTCGTCGACGTCGGCAACGCGGCCGACATCAGCGGCCTGGATCTGGCCGGCAAGGCTGTGCTCTTCGAGCCCGGCTACACCGCGCCCCCCGCCGAGCGCACCGCCCGCTACAACGCCATCAAGTCCGCCGGCGCGGGGCTGATTATCATCAGTGGATTCATCCAGGGGTCCCAGCCCACCGACCCGATCCTGAGCATCGACCTCCCCAACACGAAGCGGTTGCGGGCGCTGCTCGCCAACGGCCCGCTGACGCTGCGGGTGACCGGCACCAGGGCGAGTGAATATCACTACCTGACCTTCCACCAGGTCGACGGCCGGGTGCCGGCCGGTATGCAGTGGCTCGACCGGGCCGCTGATCTCGCCAAGGTGCGCACCACGCACTGGACGCCGGGGTATCCGAACGACATCAAGGCGCTGTACGGCTGGATCGAGCACGACGGCCTGGTCTGGGTGCAGCAGCACACCGTGACGCGTACGCCCGCCGCCGCCGATGTCTACCTGTCGCCGGACGTGCCGTGGACCACGGCCACGTTCCACATCCTGGATGGCGAGGGCGCCGTCGTCGGCGCGCAGTACTCGGCACCCACGGTGTACCGGGCGGGCACGACATACTCCGACGAGTGGCTCAAGGCGCCGTTCAACCCGTCGCTGTCGGCGCTCGGCGCAGGCGGCGAGCCGCAGGTGGCCCGCACCGGCGACGACCTGTCGATCGCGCTGCCGATGTTCTCCGACGCCGCCGGTCATCGCTCCGACTGGCTGCCGGGGATGGACACCGGCCGTACCGTGCTGACCCGGGACGACGGCCCCGCCGTCGCGGACAACGACGTCCCCGGCAGGGGCGAGTTCCGGCTTGCTCCGGGCAACGAGTGGTACCGGCTGACGGTCAGCGCGCACCGTGACGGCGGCGAGGAGATGGGCAGCGACTGGCCGATGTCCGACACGATCACGGACGAGTGGCGGTTCCGCTACGGGCACACGACCGACAACCAGACGCGGGCGGAGGAGTTGCTGGACATCCGGTACGACCTGCCGCTCAGTGGGCTGGAAGAGGTCGTCATCGGCAAGCCGTCCACCTTCCATGTGTCCATCGCCCGGCAGACAGGCTCGACCGGTGGGCCGGTACGGGAGGTCGGGGTCGAATATTCGGTCGACGGCGGCGCGACCTAGGCCGCGGCCTAGGTCCAGGCCGATGGCGACCGTTGGGCGGTGGCGCTCCCGGCCCTCAAGCAGGGCCGGGTCGCGCTCCGGACCCACGTGGTGGCCACCGACGGCAGCGAGGTGACGGAGACGATCCTCAAGGCGTTCGAGGTCGGCTGCGTCGAGTGGTGGTGCGGAACCGTCGGCTGACGCTCCGCATGCCGCGGCCCGCCGCTCGGGTGACCCTCGGGCGGCGGGCCGCATCGCGTTTCCGCGGTGCCTGACCTCTGGTGTCAGGCCGACCGGAACCGGCAGTACACGTCGCCGGAGTTGGCCTCGTGCGGCAGCGCGCCCAGGTACGCCGTCACCTCCGCCGCGGGCAGCCACTCCGGCAGGGCGAGGGCCATCTCGTCGCCGAGCGCGACGTTGAACCGGGTGAAGCCGAGCCCGGTGAGCCGGTCCAGGCAGCGCCGGGCCGGCTCCCGGGCGATGGTGGTGAACTCGAACGACAGCGCCGGCAGCGGGCGGGTCAGGCCCGCCAGCACGGCTTCCTCGAAGCCCTCGACGTCGATTTTCGCGAAGGCCGGTACGCCGTGCGCGGCGACGAGCCTGTCCAGCGTCGTGCCGGCGACCTCGACCTCGGCGTCCCAGGTCTCGTGCGCCCAGCCGTCGGCCCCGGCGGCCGCCGCGATGAACTGCGGGGACGCGGTGGAGATGGTGGGATTGGCCGAGTTGACGTGCAGCCGGACCGGGTCCGAACGGGCGCCGCAGGCCGCCTCGACCACGATCACCTGCGGGTCGCCCGCGTAGAGCGCGCGCAGCGCGCGGGCGCAGAGCGGTTGCGGCTCGACGGCCACCACGCGCGCGCCCAGGCGCCGGAAGCTGCCGAGCCGGTCGCCGACGTGCGCGCCGATGTCGAAGACCAGGTCGGCGGGGTGGAGGAAGGGGGCGTAGAAGGCGTCCATCGCGGCCTCGCGGGCCGGGTCGCCGTAGTACGCCTCGAGGGAGCGGCGCAGCCCGGACAGGGCCGGGTCCGCCTTGAGTGCCTCGACCGCGGTGAGGTGATCGACCACTGCTCCGACCGTAGTCGCGCCAGGGCCGATGCGAGGGCGATTCGCGTCTTCCCGGCGACCCCGCGGTCGCCGGGAACTCAGCCTCCTAGGATGCCCTAGGGGTGGTGGCCGGTCGGGGCGCGTCAACGACCTCCTAGCCCAGCGGCCAGAGCGCCGCCAGCACCAGCTTGAAGTTCGCCACCCCGAACGGGATCCCTGGCAGACCGGTGAGGGCGCTGGCGCAGCGATCCTCGGCGGCGTCGAGATCGGCCAGGATGGTGGTTATGGTCCGCCTCGGCTGCTCGACCAGGACACCGTCCGCGCCGTCGCCACCGCGCTCGATGCACTGGAGGTGGAGATGTTGCGCGCCGACTTCGACCCGGAGGCCATGGCGGCGGCCGATATCTACCCGGACATCTGGACCAACGGCACTGACGAGTTCGACTACCTTATGTCGCACTTCACGGGATTGCGCCGCTTCTACCGCACTGCAGCCGCGAACGGTCAGGCCGTGCTGGTGGTCATCACCTGACGCAAACACTCCGCTGTCTTGATTGCCTGATGATCAGGCGGGCACCCCAACAAAGCCCGGCCAGACCGGCACCGACTTTCGAGTCTTGGACCGCCTGCTCCTGGTCGCCGGAGGCGAGCCGGTGCTGCCGGTGCTGCCGGTGCTGCCGGTGCTGCAGCTGGGCACCGAGGAGGAACGGGCGCGCAGATGGGCGCTGGACGTCGGTGTACCGCGACATCCTGAGCCGATAACGCTCGCCCGGCTGTCGTGGTAAGCGGCCGTTCGCAGTGTCGGCGAGGTCGGTGACGGTGCGACGGCCATGAGTTCGGCGGTGGCGCCTCGGCGCAGCAACGGCTCCCAATCTTGGTGGCCCGGATCGAGGCTCTATTCGACCTGCTGTCACCATCGACCACGACGCCGCGTGCTGCCCGTGGCGCTGGTCGGGCTCGCCCACCTGGTGGTGATCCGCAGCCTGCGGCTGGGCCGGCGCAAGGCGTACCGGCAGGCGATCTTTATCTCGGTGATCGTGCTGCTCGGCACCGGCCTGACCCTGCTCCAGCCGTTCCCCTGGTGGGTGCGGGCGGTCAACGTCGCCAAGGCGCTCGTGGTGGTCGCGCTGCTCTTCCTAGCCAGCCGCCCCAGGTCCGCAGTTGGTTCCGCCGCGACCAGCCAACCCGACATTCTTGACCGACTCGGGTAGAAAAGCGCGAGCCCTGATGCGTCACGCCCATCCCCGCTACCGCCTCTGATCAGGCGCACTCGCGTTGGGCTGGGCGTGTGTCGTGATCGACGCGAATCAATACCCAACCCGGGTTGCGCCTTGTCGGCGCTATCCCGCTCGTCAGAAAATCGCCCTACCCTGACGGGTTCCGAGCTAACTGCCCGGGGCTGTCTCGCTAACGGCACCTCTCTGTGTCAAGGCGTTGGCAGCAGAGAGGTCTCCGTCAGGCCCACAGACCCCGTTGAAGAAGTGCCCGCGGGCGCGGACGGCCTTGCGGATGCGGGCCTTCACCCTCTGGGCTAGTCGAGGCGCGCCAGGGCGCGCGAGAGGGTGGCTGACCACGAATCGAGCCGGACTCGACAATTCGTCCCTTAGGTTACTGCGCAGGAGGCTGTCGAGACCGGGAGGCGACGTGGAGAGCTATCCGGCGATTGAGGATCACGGGCTCATCGGCGACCTGCAGACCGCCGCGCTGGTGACATGCGACGGAACGATCGACTGGTTCTGCGCGCCGCGCTTCGACTCGCCGAGCATCTTCGCCGCGCTGCTGGACCGCGAGCGGGGTGGCTACTTTCGCATCGCCCCGCACGACGTCCGGTACGTCACTAAGCAGCTCTACCTGCCTGGCACTCCGATCCTGATCACCCGGTTCATCAGCGCGGACGGCGTCGCCGAGGTAATGGACTTCATGCCGGTCACCGGCGATCGGGCCACTGACGCGCACCGCCTGGTCCGCATGGTCAACATGGTCCGGGGCAGCATGCGGTTCCGGGTGGAGTGCCGGCCCCGGTTCGACTACGCCCGGGAGAAGCACCAACTGGAGCGCCACCGCCATGGGTACGTCTTCCGCAGCCGGTCAGCGGCGCTCACCTTCAACCCAGTTGACCCGGTGCGGCAGCTGATCTCGCAGGGAGGCGACGTCCGCTTGGAGGACGGCGACCTGGTCGCGTACGGCACCCTGAACGAGGGTGACACCGGCGGGGTGGTCCTGGAGACGGCCGACACGGAGCCACGGATCATTCCGCCGGCAGAGGTCCAGGGGATGTTCGAGTGGACCCGGGACTACTGGCGGCGCTGGGTCGAGCGCTCCCGCTACACCGGGCGGTGGCGGGAAATGGTCGAGCGCTCGGCCATCACGCTGAAGCTCATGACGTACGCGCCGACCGGCGCGATGATCGCCGCGCCCACCGCCGCGCTGCCCGAGCTGGTCGGCGGCACCCGCAACTGGGACTACCGCTACACCTGGGTACGCGACACGTCGTTCTCGGTGCACGCGCTGCTCGGCCTCGGCTTCACCGAGGAGGTCAGCCGGTACATGAACTGGCTGGACGAGCGGATCCGCGAGGCCGGTGACCACCAGGACCCGCTGAAGATCATGTATCGGGTGGACGGCTCCTCCGACCTGCACGAGGAGATTCTCGACCACCTGGAGGGCTACCGCGGCTCCCGACCGGTGCGGATCGGCAACGGCGCCGCCGACCAGCTCCAACTCGACATCCACGGCGAGGCCCTCTACGCCATGCATCTCGCCGACGAGCAGGGCATCCGCGTCTCGCACCAGGTGTGGAAGAGCACCGTCCGGCTCGTCGACTGGCTCTGCCACCACTGGGACCAGGCCGACGCCGGCATCTGGGAGAGCCGCCACCACCCCCGCAACTACACCTTCGGCCGGGTGATGTCCTGGGTCGCGCTGGACCGGGCCATCCGCCTCGCCACCCGCACCGGCCGCCCCGGCGACATCACCTGCTGGGCCGAGCAACGCAACCAAATCTACAACCAGGTCATGGCCCGCGGATACCACCGGGAACGCGGGAGCTTCGTGCAGGCGTACGACGAGAACGTGCTGGACGCGGCGCTGCTCGCCATGCCGGCGGTCGGCTTCATGACGCCGAGCGATCCGCTCTGGCAGTCCACCCTGAACGCGATCGAGCGCGAGCTGGTCTCCGACAGCCTGGTCCACCGGTACGACCCGGTCCATTCCCCCGACGGCCTTCCCGGGCACGAGGGCACCTTCAACATGTGCACGTTCTGGTACGTCGAGGCGCTGGCCCGCTCCGGTCGCCTGGACGACGCCCGGCTCACCTTCGAGAAGATGTTCACCTTCAGCAACCACCTCGGCCTGTACGCCGAGGAGATCGCCGCGACCGGTGAGCAAATCGGCAACTACCCGCAGGCGTTCAGCCACCTCTCCCTGATCAACTCGGCACTGGCGCTGAACGACCTGCTCGACGTCGAGGCCGACGCCCGGCGCCGCCAGTAGAGCGGCCTCAGCCCTGAGACGGTTGCGACTTGGATCGGATTGCCGTCTGGGTCGGTGAGCTCGAAGTCACGCCGGTCAGTTCTGGCTCCGGACCCGGGCCCCACCGCACACCACCGCAGCGGCATTCAGCCAGCGCTCGTGCCAGCCGAGACGCTGGGCTTGCAGCTCACGATCCGCTGGCGGCCGGTGGCCGGTGAGAGCCGGTTCGGGGAGCACCTTGGGAGCAGCGGGGTGTCCTGAAGGGCCTTGAACTGCGCTCAACGGCATCGAACGGCCCTCAACCGCACCCACCCCTACCAGCGGCTCCGCGTTTCCGCAGGTCAGAGGCGGTGCAGCGTCCTGTTTCACACCGAAGAGGTCACTGGTTCGATCCCAGTATCGCCCACGCAGGTCAAAGGCCACTTCCCGGGCTCAACGGATTCAGGGGACCGGCGCAGCGGCCGGTGCGATCGAGAGCCGGCGGGACGTGGCCCGCATCAGCGGCAGGAAAGCCGCTCGGCATCTCCGACATCGAGTCCAGCGATCCGGCAGGAAGGCCGCGCTGGGGTGCTCGACGAGCGCCAGAGTAGCACCGGGTACTGACACGTCAACCTGTTCTGAAACTGCTGTCGAGCCAATCGGTCGCAGGCCTGGTTCGGTGCTGCCTACAGAGCGATGCGATTTTCGACCGATCGCTGTACCGGGCCAATGTACTCAATAAGGTTGAAGCGGCGATGCCCATCGGTGGGATGCACGGTGACGGCGACAGCGCTTTCGTCTTCGAACCGCAGCGAGAAGACGGGGTCGAGGTCGCACAGGAATGCAAAGGCGGCGCGGTCCTCGTCGCTGTCGCTGACCAGGTGACCGCGGATCTTCCAGCCGGCGTTGGCGGCGGTAATCACGACACCCGCCTCGACGCTACCGAGCAGGGTGGAGAAATTCGCCCACCAGTCCAGCCAGCAGCGGCCCTCGAAGCGGTCCATGCCGTCATCTTTCCAGGGCGGAGGCCCGGCCGGCTGCCGGCCGAGTGGGAGAACTTTCCTTACATCGATCAAGGCGGCCCGAGACGGGCCGCACGCGCCGCCGCCTGGGCGCGCGTCCGTCGCTCCGCTGGCGCTCCGACTCCGGCCCAACGCAACACGCCCGGCGGCTGGCGCGGAAAGCTGAAGCCCAAGGGGCCGTCGTGGACGACAGCGCCGAGGAGGTGGTGGTGTTGTCGGCCGGCAGCGGGCCGGGCCGCGCCCTATCCGGCGCGGCGTAGGGCAGGGCACGCCGGGGCCGGGCACGCGCGTCGCGGAGAGGTCAGCTTGCGGTTACGGCGCCTCCGGCGGGGGCGCTCCGGCTCCGGGATGGCCGAAGACCGTCAGCGGGTCGCGGTCCGTGGGTGGTGGCGGTAGGCCATCCCGCCAGCCATCGGCCCGGGCAAGCCGAGCAGACCACCGCCCGGCGCGCCAGCGTCAGAACCTGCGTCAATGCCCGCTTGACGTGGCGCACCGGGCGGCGGCCCGCTCCCCAGGAGGGCGGGTCGACGGCAGACAGTGAGGGATGGCAGGCGAGGTACGGCCAAGAGGCGTGCGCCATTCGACTGACGAGCGGAAGTGACAGGTCAGGCCCTCGTACGTGACCGACGCTCGCCGGCATCCCGGATTGCATGCCGGACAGCCAGCCTGATCACCAGTACAGGAGCGCAAGGCCAACTGCATAGAAAAGGATGATTCCAATTCCAACCGACGCAAACCAACCGCCGACACTGCCGCCACCGCTGGCCGCGAAGACATCAACCATGGTCGCGACCATAGCGAACTGTTACTACTCAGCCTCGGGCCTGGCGCTGCAAGATCGTCGTCGGATTAGTGCCGGCGAGTTACGAACCACGGCGCGGTGAGGCCCAAGGCTGCTCCGCTTGCTGTCGGATGGCAAGCTCGTGTCCCGTGACCGATGATCTCGCGAAGGACTACCTGCACGGCCAGCTCAGGCGGACACGTCAGGCGCTGGTCTGGAAGCTCGAGGGCCTGTCCGAGTACGACGTCCGGCGTCCTCTGACAGCGACGGGGACCAACCTCCTTGGCCTGTTGAAGCACCTGGCGACCCTGGAGGCCTGGTATTTCGGTGAGGTCTTCGGCCGCCCGTCCCCGGAGCCGCTGGGGCGATGGCAGGACGCGGACGGCAGCGACCTGTGGGTGACCCCGGGCGAGACCCGCGAGCAGATCATCGACTTCTATCAGCGTGCCTGGGGGCATGCGGACGCGACGATCGAAGAGCTTCCCATCGACGCGCCTGGCCACGTGCCGTGGTGGTCGCGGCCGGACGTCAAGCTGTTCAACATCATGGTCCACGTCCTTCAGGAGACCACCCGGCATGCCGGACACGCCGACATCCTGCGTGAGCAGCTCGATGGCCGGACCGGGGTGATGGCTGAGTACGAGGAGCAGATCGACACGGCGGCCCGGGAGGCGTACTGGGCGAAGATCGAGCGGGCTGCGCAGGAAGCGGCCGGCGGCTCGCATCATGCCGACCTATCCGACACGCATTGCCCGGTGGGGACTGCGCCGTGAGAAATCCGGATCTCATGGAGGCTCGCCCGTGAGGGCGGTCATCGTCGCGGCCGCGGTCGCATTCATCATCTCCCTGTTCGGCACGCCGGTGGCGATCCGCGTCTTCACCGCGCTCAAGGCCGGCCAGCCGATCCGATCCATCGGACTCGCCAGCAACCAGGGCAAGAAGGGCACGCCCACGATGGGCGGCGTCACGTTCATCGTGGCGACCGTCTTCGCCTACGTCGCCGGGCACATCGCCCTGACCACCCTGCCCGAACGGCAGATCGCGCAGGAGGGCCCGACCATGACGGCTCTCGTCCTGCTCGGTTTGTTCGTCTTCTGCGGCGCGGTCGGTTTCTTCGACGACTTCCTCAAGGTGCGCCGGCGCAACTCCGACGGACTGTCCGCCAAAGGCAAACTGCTCGGCCAGGCGATCGTCGGCGGCGGGTTCGGCATCGCCGCGCTCTACGTGCCGAGCACCAACGGCCAGACCGTGGCCAGCGAGCACATCTCGCTCATCCGCGACATCAGCTGGCTGAACGTCGGCAAGGTCGGCGCGGTCATGGTCTTCGTCTTCGTGATCATGGCGATGTCGAACGGCGTGAACCTCACCGACGGCCTCGACGGCCTGGCCACCGGCGCGTCGATCCTGGTGCTCGGCGCGTACGCGCTGATCGGCTTCTGGCAGTACCGGCATTGGTGCGCCGACGACGCGTACGCCCACGTGAACGACTACTGCTACCAGGTCCGGGATCCCCTGGAGATCGCCATAATCGCGGCGGCGGCCGCCGCCGCCTGCGTGGGCTTCCTGTGGTGGAACACGTCCCCGGCGCGGATCTTCATGGGTGACGTGGGCTCGCTCGGGCTCGGCGGCCTGATCGGCGGGCTCGCGGTGGCAACCCGCACCACGCTGCTTTCGATCATGATCGGCGGGCTCTTCGTCATCATCACGACGACCTGGGTGATCCAGATCGTCTCGTTCCGGACCACCGGTAGACGTGTCTTCCGGATGGTGCCGTTGCACCACCACTTCGAGCTGGCCGGATGGAGCGAGGTCAAAATTGTGGTCCGGTTCTGGATCGTGGCCGGCGTCTGCGTGGCGGTCGGCCTGGGCCTGTTCTACTCGGATTTCTTGGCGGTCGTTGGATAAAAGCCACGCGACAAGCCTGTGTCGTGCCACCGACGGTGATCCGCCGGGCAGCCGCGCCACAACTGGACCTGCCGACCCTCGCCGACGCCGGCCACGAAGGCGCAGGTCATGGCGTGCACACCCCCACCCGGCAACCCGCCGACGGGAAAACTCTCGCCGTCGATAACCGGACGTACAACCTGATACTCCGGTCGATGCGCTGCCGCGGCAAACGCGGCTTCGCCCTTCTCACCGGACGCTGGAAGACCCTGCGACACACCACCGCCAGCCCCACCAAGATCGGAATGCTCGTCAGAGCAGCACTCGTACTGACCCAATTCGAACACCGCTACCTACCAATTCCTTGCTGAGATCACCTCAGTGCGTACCGTCACCTGCTCGCCGCCTCCAAGCGCCGGAAAGTGGTAGCCCGTGAGGAGACTGACCCCTCCATGACCCCAACGTGGCGATGAAACAGCACCGTGAGCCAAGCCAGCAAAGGACCAATACCAAGGTGGCGACCCTTGGCGAAGGGCAGGGCGATTGCGTAGTCGGTCGGCGGGTGCCCTGAGCTGGTGATGTGCGTAGTGAGTGGCCTCTGTGGAGGCCGGAAGAGCGGGTGAGATCGCGTCGGTGATCATGGAGTTCTCTACGCTTCACGACACCCGAGGACCTCACCCGCCGATGTCATCATGCTTGATCCCCGCACTCTCCGCCGTCGCCGGCGGTACCCCTGACACATCACCACCTGCGGTCACCGAGGGTGAGTGCGCGGGGTTGTTGCATGCCTTGTCGGCGGTCCCGGATCCCCGTGACCCGCGTGGGGTGCGGTATCCGCTGTCGGGCCTCCTGGCGGTCGCGGTGTGCGCGGTCCTGGCGGGGGCATCGTCGTTCGCCGCGATCACCGACTGGCTGCACGATCTGGACGAGCCGGCCCGCGACCGGCTCGGGTTCGATCATGGGGTGCCGGTGGGCACGACGGTGTGGCGGCTGCTGACTCGCCTGGACGACGGGCTGCTGTCCACCGTCCTGGCAGGTTGGCTGACCGCCCGCGCCCGGGAAGTGACCACGCCTCGGCCGCACCGGTATCGGACGGTGATCGCCGTGGACGGGAAAACCCTTCGGGGTGCCCGCCGCCGCGACGGCGGCCAGGTTCACCTGCTCTCCGCGCTGGACACCAGCACCGGCATCGTCCTGGCCCAGGTCACCGTGAGCGCGAAAAGCAACGAGATCCCCGCGTTCGCGCCGCTGCTCGACGCGGTCGAGACCGTGTTGGGCAGCCTGGCCGGTCTGCTGTTCATTGCCGACGCGCTGCACACCCAGACCGCCCACGCCAACGAGATCGCCGCCCGCGGCGCCCACCTGATGATCCCCACGAAAGGCAACCAGCCCACCCTGTTCGCCCAGCTCAAAGCTCTACCCTGGCCCGACGTCCCCGTCGGCGACCGCCGCCGCGACACCGGGCACGGCCGCCGCGAGACCCGCACCGTCAAAGCCATCACCGTGCACACCCCCGGCGGAATCAGGTTCCCCCACGCACAGCAGGCCATCCGGATCATCCGCACCCGCACCACCGGCGGAAAGACCAGCCGCGAGACCACCTACTACACGGTCTCTCTACCCGCCGAGCAGGCCCAACCCGCCGACCTGCAGGACTGGGCCCGCCGCGAATGGCACATCGAGAACCTGGTCCACCACGTCCGGGACGTCACGTTCCGTGAAGACCTCCACCAGGCCCGCACCGGCACTGGACCCGCCGTCATCGCCACCCTACGCAACACCTCGATCGGCTACCACCGCACGAACCCCTCTGTGTCATCCTTGGGGAAGGCAGGGTGACCTGCTGAAACTCTGACCCGTGAGGGCGTGCGAGGAGATCCACCCCCGTGACATCGCATCACCCGGTACCCGACCCCGAGGTGCCAGCAAAGCC
>NZ_JAPFQV010000097.1:0-18026 GCF_033804685.1 Micromonospora sp. RTP1Z1 | reverse complement strand
CGCCCTTCGGCCGGAACCCGCCCGCCCGCCCGGGCTCGCCGCCCTGCTGCCGTACCTGCGCGCCCACCGCGGCACCCTCGCCGTGGTGGGCGCGCTGTCGTTGGCCGGCGTAGGGGCCTCCCTCGGGCAGCCCCTGCTCATCCGGGCGGTGCTGGACCGGATCACCGCCGCCCGGCCGGTCGTCGGGCTCGTCGCCGCGCTGGTGGCCCTGGTGGTGGCCGGCGCCGCGGTCGGCGGCCTCCGCGACTACCTGCTGCAGCGCACCGCGGAGGGGCTCGTGCTGGGCACCCGCCGCCGGCTCGCCGGGCACCTGCTGCGGCTGCCGATCGCCGAGTACGACCGCCGCCGCACCGGTGACCTGCTCTCCCGGGTCGGCTCGGACACCACCCTGCTGCGGGCGGTGGTCACCTCCGGGCTCTTCGAGACCGTCACCGGGGCCGTGATGGTGCTGGGCGCAGGGACGGCGATGCTGCTGCTCGACCCGCCGCTGTTCGGGGTGACGCTGGCCGCCGTCGGGGTCGGCATCGGGTTCGCCCTCACCGTCGCCCGCCGGGTACGCGGACTGGCCCGCCGGGCCCAGGAACGCGTCGGCGAGATGACCTCCGCCGTCGAGCGGGCCATCTCGGCCGCCCGCACCATCCGAGCCAGCCGGGCGGAGGCGCGGGAGGCGGACACCGTCGCCGGCAGCGCCGCCGAGGCGTACGCGGCGGGACTGCGGGTGGCCCGGGTGCAGGCGTTGGTCGGCCCGGTCAGCACGGTCACCATCCAGGGCGCCTTCCTGCTCGTCCTGGCCGTCGGCGGGGCCCGGGTGGCCGCCGGGGCGATCAGCGTCGGCGACCTTGTCGCCTTCGTGATGTTCCTGTTCTTCCTGGTGCTGCCGCTTGGGCAGGCGGTGCACGCGTACACCCAGCTGCAGAGCGGGCTGGGCGCCCTCGCCCGGATCGAGGAGATCCTCGCCGTACCGGTGGAGGGGGCCGAGGACCGACGGGGCCGGCCGGTGGCGGCCCCGGCGGCCGGCGGGCCGGCGGCGATCGAGTTCGACCGGGTCGGGTTCGGCTATCCGGGCGGGCCGCCCGTGCTGCAGGGGGTGAGCTTCACCGTGCCGGCCGGCACCCGGACGGCTCTGGTCGGCCCCTCCGGCGCCGGCAAGTCGACCCTGCTCGCGCTGGTCGAACGCTTCTACGAGGTCACCGGGGGCGCGCTGCGCCTGGACGGGGTGGACGTGCGCGACCTGCCCCGCGACGCGCTGCGGGCCCGGCTCGGGTACGTCGAGCAGGAGGCCCCGGTGCTGGCCGGCACGCTCCGGGAGAACCTGCTGATCACGGCCCCGGATGCCCCGGACGACCGACTCCGGGCCGTTCTCGACGAGGTCAACCTGGGGCACCTGGCCGAGCGCGCGCCCGAGGGGTTGGGCGTGCAGGTCGGCGAGGGCGGCGTGCTGCTCTCCGGTGGTGAGCGGCAGCGCCTGGCCATCGCCCGGACGCTGCTGGCGGGGCCGCCGGTGCTCCTGCTCGACGAGCCGACCAGCAACCTCGACGCCCGCAACGAGGCGGCGCTGCGCCGGGCCATCGACGCGGTGGCGGTCCGGCGCACCCTGTTGATAGTGGCGCACCGCCTCTCCACCGTCGTGGACGCCGACCAGATCGTGGTCCTCGACGGCGGCCGGGTGGTCGCTGTCGGCACCCACGACGAGCTGACCGGGACCAGCCCGCTCTACCGCGAACTGGCCGCCCAACAGCTCCTGGTGAGTTGACCCCGACAAAGGGCCTGATCCGGGCGGATGTCGCCGAATCCGGACACCCCGACGATCCCGGAGCGGCCGGGCCGCACAATCGGCTTCGGTTCGCGTACCGTTGCCGCTCATGGGTGTGTCGCAACGGTTCAAGAGCAGGTTCCGGCGGTTCCTCCAGCGGCCGGGAACGACGGTCGAGCTGGCCCCGCTGGAGAAGCTGCTGCCGGCCATCGAGGCGCGCGAGGAGGAGCTGCAGGGGCTCGACGACGCCGAGCTGACCGAGGCCGCCGGCACCGCCTCCGGGTACGAGGAGATCTGCGCGATCGGCCGGGAGGCCGCCCGCCGCGGGCTCGACCAGCGGCCGTACGACGTGCAGCTGCTCGGCGCGATGGCGCTGCTCTCCGGCAAGGTCGCCGAGATGGCCACCGGTGAGGGCAAGACGCTCACCGCCACCATCGCCGCGTACGGGCACGTGCGGATGGGCAATGGCCCCGTGCACGTGCTCACCGTCAACGACTACCTGGCCCGCCGCGACGCCGAGTGGATGGAGCCGGTCTACACCCTGCTCGGGCTCACCGTCGGCTGGGTCAACGAGGCGTCCACCCCGCAGGAGCGGCGCGCCGCGTACGCCTGCGACGTCACCTACGTCGCGGTCAGCGAGGCCGGCTTCGACTACCTGCGCGACCAGCTCGTCACCGACATCGACGACCGGGTCCAGCAGCCGCTGCGGACCGCCATCGTCGACGAGGCCGACTCCATCCTGATCGACGAGGCCCGGGTGCCGATGGTCCTCGCCGGCGCGGTCCCCGGCGAGCAGGACCCGGTGCACGCCGCCGCCGCGCTGGTGCGCGGGCTGCGCAAGGGCAAGCACTACGCCGTCGCCGAGGACGGCCGGAGCGTCGCCTTCACCGCGGCCGGGCTGGCCACGATCGAGGCCAAGCTCGGCGGCATCGACCTGTACGACGAGGAGCACGTCGGGCAGCTCTCCGCGGTGAACGTGGCGCTGCACGCCCACGCCCTGCTGCACAGCGACGTGGACTACATCGTCCGGGACGGCTCGGTCGAGCTGATCGACGAGATGCGTGGCCGGGTGGCCCAGCGCCGCCGTTGGCCGGACGGGCTGCAGGCGGCGGTCGAGGCGAAGGAGGGCCTGGACGCCACCGCCGAGGGTGAGGTGCTCGGCACGATCGCCGTCCAGGCGTACATCGCGCTCTACCCGAAGGTCTGCGGGATGACCGCGACCGCGGTGCTCGTCGGCGACCAGCTGCGGGAGTTCTTCGGCCTCGAGGTGGCGGTGATCCCGCCGAACACGCCGTGCGTCCGCGAGGACGAGCCGGACCGGATCTACGCCACCCGGGCCGAGAAGGAGGAGGCGCTGATCGACGAGATCAGGCGCTGCCACGAGCAGGGCCGGCCGGTGCTGGTCGGGACCCTGGACGTGAAGGAGTCCGAGGGGCTGGCCGCGGGGCTGCACGCCGCCGGGGTGCCCTGCGTGGTGCTGAACGCCAAGAACGACGACGAGGAGGCGACGATCATCGCCGAGGCCGGCGCGTACGGCGCGGTCACCGTCTCCACCCAGATGGCCGGTCGGGGTGTCGACATCCGGCTCGGCGGCAGCGACCAGACCGACCAGGAGCGGGTGGCCGAGCTGGGCGGCCTGTACGTGATCGGCAGTGGCCGGCACGACAGCCGCCGGGTCGACGACCAGCTGCGCGGACGGGCCGGCCGGCAGGGCGACCCGGGCGGGTCGGTCTTCTGCGTCAGCCTGGAGGACGACCTGGTGGTCCGGCACGCCGGCGACGCCATCCCGGCGTCGCCGCGGATGAACGCCGACGGCCTGGTCACCGACCCGCAGGTGGACTACGCGGTGGAGCACGCCCAGCGGGTCGCCGAGGGCGTCAATCACGAGATCCACCGCAACACCTGGCGCTACAGCGTGGTGATCGAGCAGCAGCGCAAGGCTCTCGCCGAGCGGCGCGAGCGGCTGCTCACCAGCGACATCGCCGCGCTGATGCTGCTGGAGCGGGTGCCGGAGAAGGCCGGCGAGATGGACGAGGACGTGTTCGCCGACGCGGCCCGGTCGATCGCCCTCTACCACCTGGACCGGCTCTGGGCCGACCACCTGGCCGAGCTCTCCGAGGTCCGGGAGGGCGTGCACCTGCGCGCGCTGGGCCGGCTCGACCCGCTGGACGAGTTCCACCGCAGCGCCGTGCCGGCGTTCAACGCGTTGGTCCCCGAGATCGAGACGCGGACCATCGCCACCTTCGAGGAGACCGAGTTCGACGAGGGCTGGGAGTCGGACGCCTCCAAGCTGCTCCGGCCGAGCGCCACCTGGACGTACCTGGTGCACGACAACCCGTTCGGCTCGGAGCTGGACCGGTTGATCGCCTCCGTCGGGCGGCGGCTCATCTCCGGTTCCCGCTGAGCGTCACAAGGGGTCCCTTCCGGCGCGCGGGTCGCGCGGAAGGGACCCCTTTGCACGGTTTCGATCCTGGTTTGCGAGGGTAGTAGCCCGGGGCTTCGAATCAGGGAGAGACAAGGGATGACACAGGCAATGGCGCCGGACGGGGACACCGCGTGGTCGGACGCTCCGGTGGCGGGGACCGTGAGCCGGTGAACCTGGACACGCGGGGGTCGACCATCGACACGCTGGGCGTGCTGGAGACCGCGGCCCTGCTGAGGGAGCTGACCGCCGGCCTGATCGCGGTCACGGACTTCGACGAGGCGCTGGACCAGTTGGTCCGGATCACCCGGGACGCGGTACCGGGGGTGGCCTGCTGCGGGTTCACCGCGCTGCGGGCCGGCGAGCCGGCGGGGGTGGCGGCGTCGGATCCCCGGCTGGCGGAGCTGGACGACCTGCGGCACGGTCCGGACTCGCCGGCGATGAGCGCCATCCGGCGTCGCGAGATGGTCATCGCCGAGGACGTGGACCAGGAGTCGCGCTGGCCGGCCTGGACCGGCCGGGCCCGTGGGCTGGGCGTACGCGGGGTGATCTCCGCGCCGGTCGACGTGGACGAGCAGGTGATCGGCGCGATCAACCTGTACGCCGGGTCGGCGGAGGGGCTGACCACCCGGCACCAGCTCACCGCGATGCTCCTCGCCGAGCACGCCGGGCTGCTCCTGGCCGCGGTCCGGGACCGGGCCCGGCAGGCGGCGAAGGCCGGTCAGCTGGACTCCACCCTGCTGGAGGAGGGGGTCGTCGGGCAGGCCATCGGGGTGATCATGACCCAGCGCGGCTGCCCGGCCCCGGAGGCGCTGGACGTGCTCCGCAGCGCCGCCGCCTCGTTGGACATACCGCTGCGCGAGGTGGCCGAGCGGTTGGTGATCACCGTCTCCCGTCCCCGGGAGAGCTGAACGGCGTTCGTTTCGCCCCATTGGCGGTCGGGTAGCACTCTGGACTGGCGAGCTGCACCGATCCTGGGGAGGAACCGATGGAGAGCCGACTGCGGGTGCAGGGGCACCCCATCCAACCGATGCTGGTGACGTTTCCGTTCGGGCTCTTCGTCAGTGCCGCGGTGTTCGACCTGGCGGACGTCGCCGGCGGCCCCGCCTTCCTCGGCGAGGTGGGCTACTGGAGCGCGGTCGCCGCGCTGGTCGCGGCCGCCCTCGCCGCCGTCGCCGGGATGGTCGACCTGTGGGACGTCCGGGCCGGCCGGACCCGCCGTACGGCGGTGACCTTCAACCTGGTCAACGCCGCGATGGCGGGGCTGTTCCTGCTCGCCTGCCTGATCCGGGCCCACTCGCCGCAGCGCGGCGCCACCGGCGTGCTGCTCGCCACCGAGCTGGTCGCCCTGGCCGTGGGCGCGGTCGGGGTCTGGCTCGGCGCCCGGCTGATGCGCCAGTTCGACCGGGGCCGCGTCGAGCCGAGCGGCTTCGGCGCGCTCGGCGACCTCCCCGGGTCCACCGTGGAGATCATCCGCCCGCCGGCCTGACCGCCCGCCCGTGACGGCGCTCCAGTAACCCGCTGAGCAGTTCGCTCACGTTGCGGTCGTCGCTGCGCGTCAGGTGCCACAGCAGCCGCCCGACCGAGTTGGTGCCGGGTTCGGGCAGTTCGTCGATCAATTCCGGGGCCAGCCCGTCAAGCACGGTCAGCAGTTCTCGCTCTGTGCGGTGAATCAGGTCGCGCACCATCGGCCGCCAGTCCCCCGCGCCGTCGCCGTCCACCGTCACCTCGGCACGCTCACCAGGTCGTCGAGGCGCTGAAGCGCCGCCCGCGTGGCTTCGGCGCCGGCGGGCAGCAGCGGCAGCCGCACCGCAGGGGTCGGGATGCGGCCCTGCGCGTGAAGAACCGATTTGATCACCGCCGGGTTGGGCTCGGCGAACAACGCTGCCGACAGGGCGGCGAGTTTGTGACCGAGTGCTCGCGCACGAGCGGGGTCGTCGTCATGCCAGAGTTCGATCAGCTGGACGAAATCGGCGGTGGCGACGTGCGCAGAGGCCAGGATGCCGCCGTGCGCGCCGAGCGCGAGCAGGGGGGAGATGAACTGATCCTCCCCGCCGAGGACCGCGAAGCCAGGCCGGATGTCGGCGAGGAAGTCGATGGTGTCGGTGTCGATCCCGCCGACAGCGTGCTTGATCCCCACGATGCCTGTCAGGTCGGCGAGACGCCGTAGGTCGTCGGCGGAGAGCTGCTGGCCGGTGCGGTACGGGACGTGGTAAGCGACCAGCGGCACCGGCCTGGCCTGCGTTAGGTGCGTGAAGTGGGCGAGGACGCCTGCGCCTCCAGGGCGGAGGAAGGGAGGCACCAGGCAGAGAGCTGCTGTGACGTCGGGGCGTTTGTCCAGTGCGCGCAGGGCCTCGATGCTGTTGGCGCCGACCAGCAGCCGGGCTCTGCGCTCACGGCTCACCGAGGTGAGGACGTCGAGTACCTCCCGTTGCTCCGTCTCGCTGAGTGTGGTGGGCTCCCCGGTCGTGCCGAGCGCGACCAGCCCTGCAGCTCCGGCATCCATGGCCTGGTGGGCGAGGCTGGCCAGCGCGTCGAGGGCGACGGAGCCGGAAGCGTCGAACGGCGTGATCATCGGGACGTACAGGCCGGTGAAGGTCATGTCTCCACCCTCCCCCAACTAATGGTGAAGGACCAGTTCCGATTTCTCAACACATACGTAAGCTCAGCTGATGCTTGACGTACGACGTCTGCGCCTGCTTCGGGACTTGGCCCGCCTTGGCACCATCGCCGCAGTCGCCGAAGCCCATGCCTACACCCCGTCCGCCGTCTCACAACAGTTGGCCACGCTCCAGCGGGAGGCAGGGGTCCGGTTGCTGGTACGAGCCGGTCGGAGGGTGAGCCTCACCTCCACCGCGGTCGCCCTCGTCATGCACACCGAGGCAGTTCTTGCTGCGCTGGAGGCCGCGGACGCGACACTGGCGGCCGCCCGCACCGGCTTGCACGGGTCGGTACGTATCGGTGCCTATCCCACCGCCGTGCGTACCCTGCTACCGGCGGCCCTGGTCGCACTGGCGCGCGACCACCCCGCACTCGACCTCATGGTCACCGAGTTGGACCCGATCGCGATGCCCGCCGCGCTGCGCGATCGACGGCTCGACGTCGCACTCCTGCACGACTACGACATCGCGCCGGTCACCCCCGACCCGGCGCTCGAATCGGCCCCCCTGCTGGAGGAGACCGTGTTCCTCGCCGTGCCGGCCGACTGGGAAGTCGGCACGGCCGGCGACCCCATTCAGGACGCCCGCGACGCGGACTGGATCGTGGGCAGCCCTGGAACGCTGTGCCATGCCGTCGCCGTGCAGGCCTGCCAGACGGCAGGCTTCCGTCCGTCGGTGCGCCACCAGGCCGACGACTTCACGGCCGTGCTCGCCCTGGTGGCCGCCGGCCAGGGAGCTGCCCTCGTGCCACAGCTCGCCGTCACGCAGCCGCTTCCGCGGGTTCGGTTCCACCCGTTGGCCATTCGCCGCCGCACGTACACCACCTACCGAAAGGGCGCGGGCCTCCATCCTGTCGTAGTCGCCTGCGTCGCGGCGCTCTGCGCCTCCACCAGCACCTTCCTCGCTGAGGCCACGTGACTGGCGCTGCCGGAGCTGATCAGAATGTCCAAACTGTGTTGCTGTGGCGTGGTGGGCAGGGGCAGGCTCGCCGGGTGGGCGCGGACCGTGCATTCGAGGACCTGGTCGCCGAGGGGGCCGGCGTGCCGGTCGACGGCTGGGACTTCTCCTGGCTGGCCGGGCGGGCCACCGAGGAACGCCCGCCGTGGGGCTACGCCCGGCTGGTCGGCGCCCGGATGGCCACCACCGCCGCCGCGCTGGACATCGACACCGGCGGGGGAGAGGTGCTCGCCGAGACGCCCACGCCGCCAGGGCTGCTGGTCGCCACCGAGGCCTGGCCGCCGAACGTCGAGGTCGCCCGCCGTACGCTGCGCCGGGTCGGCGCCACCGTGGTCTGGCTGGCCGGGATGTCCCCGCTGCCGTTCCGGGACGACTCGTTCGACCTCGTCACGAGCCGGCATCCGGTGGACACCCGGTGGGACGAGATCGCCCGGGTGCTCCGCCCCGGCGGGAGCTACCTGTCCCAGCAGATCGGGGCGGGCACGGTCCGCGAGTTGAGCGAGGCGATCCTCGGCCCGCTGCCGCCGCCCGCCACCCGCCACCCCGCGCAGGCGGTCGCCGCCGCCCGGGCCGCCGGACTGGAGGTCGTCGACCTGCGTACGGCCACCCTGCGGACGGTCTTTTACGACATCGCCGCCGTGGTGTACTTCCTGCGCAAGGTGATCTGGACCGTGCCGGGTTTCACCGTCGATCGCTACCGCCACGAGCTGCGCCGCCTGCACGACCGCATCCGCGCCGAGGGCCGCTTCGTCGCCCACGCCCAACGCTTCCTCATCGAGGCCCGCCACCCCTGACCGCCCGCACCGCCTCCCGCATGGCAGGCGTGGGGTGGGTGGGTCAGTGGGCGGTGGCGTGGTGGGCGGCGAGGACGTCGGCGCCGAAGTCGCTGGCCGGGCGGCGCAGGACGGTGTGCGCGTGGTTGCCGTCGTCGGTCGTGTTGTCGTACTCGATCAGTAGGTCGTCGGCCTGGACGCGGTAGTAGTGCCGCTGTCCCGGCCCAGTCGGGCCCGCCCAGGCGAAGTGCAGCTCCCCGCCGTCGAGTCGGTCGGCCTCCCGGCCGGCCAGCTCAGGCGGGAGCCGGTCGAGGTAGAGGGCGACGAGCCGGTCGAGCAGCGCCCGGCCGGTCGGCGTGAGCCGGTTCCGGGGCACCCCGAGCGGGTCGAGCCGGCCACGCGCGGTCGGCCGGGTGGCGCTGATGATGTCGGTGGGCGCCTCGTCCGCCACGATCGCCGCGGCCCGGCCCGCCGGCCCGAGCGCGTCCAGCAGCTCCCGGGCCAGGTCCTCCTCGGCGCCCAGCGGCCGGGAGACCGGCCGGCCGGCGTGCCGGACCGTAGCCGGGTTGGCGCCGAAGAAGAGCGGGGCGGGGGAGACCTGGTCGTCGACCACGGTCATGGTCACCGAGAGGTGGTGCCCCTCGATCCGCCAGCCCCACCGGTCGTCGGCGGGGTCGCCGAAGAGGGCCACCCAGTAGTCGCCGCTGTGCCGGCCGCGCAGCCAGCCCTCCGCCCGGTCGAGCACCTCCTCCAAGGCGATGATCGCCATCGCCTGCGCGTACGCCGGCGGGCTCAGCGCGGTGGCGAGGAGCCGGTGCGCCGCCTTGCGGGCCGACACGTCGAGGTCGGCGAGGGGCACGCCGGGTCGGGGTCGGGGCCGGTACTCCAGCCATCGCCGGGCCGCCTCGTCGTCGAAGGCGTGGCCGGCGCGCCTCCGGCCCGACTCGTCGAGCGCCGCCATCAGGTCGCTGACCGCCGTGCGCATCTGCTCGGGTACGGGATCCTCCACCGACCCTGTATACCGCCCCGGCGGTCGGCGCGTCGGCCAGTGGGTCAGCTCCGGCCGAGCGCCGCCAGCATCTCGGGCAGGTCGAAGAAGTGGGCCGTCTCCACCGCCGAGGGGTTGCCGTGGTCCGGGTCGGCGCCGGCGTCGAGCAGCAGCGTGTCGCCCTTGTCGTTGGTCATGTTGACCGGCAGGCCGGCGTCGACGTACTCGGCCAGCTCCTCGGTCGCCCCGCCGCGCGTCAGGTCGAACATCCGGTGCGCGAAGGCGAGCGTCTCCGCGTCGAGATCGTCGGTCATCTGTCCAGGTTAGTGGGACCCCGACCGGCCCCGCCTGGTAGCTTGCCAGCCCGGCGCGCGGGAGGGACGGATGGACGATTCGGTGTACGTCGGCAACGCGGGCGTTGACGGGGCCACCGACGCCGGCTGGCTGCTCGGCCACTTCAAGCCGCCGGGGGACGTCCGGCACAGCGCCGAGGTCGAGGTGAAGTGGGGCGTGCACCCGGCGGGGGAGGCCCGGTCCCGATGGGCGACCGGCGAGCGCCGCACCGCGCTGCTGGTGCTGATCAGCGGTCGGTTCCGGGTGGAGCTGCCGGACCGCACGGTGGTGCTCGGCACGCCCGGCGACTACGTGGTGTGGGGCCGGGGCGTCGACCATTCCTGGTACGCGGAGCGGGAGTCGGTGGTGCTGACGGTGCGCTGGCCGTCGGTGCCCGGCTATCGGGTGGACCCGCCGCTGCTGCGCTGACCGGCCCACGCGGCGGCCGCCGCCATCCCAGCATTCGGTATTGCCTACTAACCCTATAGGGTTTGCCTTCTATGGTGGAGGGGCACGCGCCGCTCCGCACCCGTGAGGACGACCCGCCCATGACCAGCGCACCCCCCGCCGACCTGCTCGCCGTCGCCGCCCGATACGCGGATCCCGCCGGTTGGCCGGTCCCGCTGCGCTTCGACCGGGCGCAGCGGTGGTACGCACGGCTCGCGGCCGGGCCCGACCACGAGGTCTGGGCGCTGAGCTGGCTGCCCGGGCAGGGCACCGACCTGCACGACCACGGCGGCTCCTCGGGCGCCTTCCTGGTCGTCGCCGGCACCCTCACCGAGGAGACGGTCAGCGGCGGCCGGCTGCGCCCGCACCGGCTGGCCGCGGGCGCCGGCCGGCGCTTCGGCGCCCGACACGTGCACGTCGTGACCAACCGCGGCGACCAGCCAGCGGTCAGCGTGCACGTCTACCGGCCCACGCTGCGCCGGATGACCCGCTACCGGCTCGTCGGCGGGCAGCTCCTGATCGCGGACGTGGCCGAGGCCGGGGTGGCGTGGTGAGCCCGTCCGGCGCGCGACCGCATCCACCCGCAGACCCGACATCCGCCTGGAAGGACGCGACGATGCCGCACACCCAGACCCGTACCGACAGCTGTCCGGTCCCACCACCCGGCTCCCGCGGCATCGATGAGATCCTCGCCGCCGCCCGCGCCCGGCTGCGCCGGCTCGACCCCGAGCAGGCCCACCTCGCGTACCGGTCGGGGGCGTTGCTGGTCGACATCCGGCCGGCCGGCCAGCGGGCCGGGCACGGCACCGTCCCCGGCGCCCTCGCCGTGGAACGCAACGTGCTCGAGTGGCGGTTCGACCCGCGCTGTCCGGCCCGGCTGCCCCAGGCCGTCGACTACGACGTGCCGGTGGTGATCCTCTGTCAGGAGGGCTACACCTCCTCGCTGGCCGCCGCCGCCCTCCAGGAACTCGGCCTGCACCGGGCCACCGACGTGGTCGGCGGGTTCGCCGCCTGGCGCATCGCCGGGCTGCCCACTCTCGGCCCCACCCCGCCGCACCGCCCCTCGTCCGCCGCGCCCCCGGTCACCGCCGGCCGGGCGCCCCGCTGACCGCCGCGCCGTATCCGGCGTGGCGAGCGCGACCGCCAGCTCAGGAGGCCCCATGTCCGTCGTCGCCATCTCCCCGCGTCCGCACCGGCCCGGCCGTCCCGACCGGACCACGCCGCCCCGGCCCCGCACCGCCCCGACCCTGACCATCACCGTCGAGATCGGCGCCGGTGCGCTGACGCCCGGCCTGGCCCGCCTGGTCGACCTGCTCGGCGAGCTGGCCGAGACGGGGGAGGGGGTGCTCCGCCACCCGGTCCCGGGCCCCGCCCGCGCAGGCTGGCCGCGGGCCGCCGATCCCGTCGACGCGCCCGCCGGGCGACCCGCGCCGGCCCATCCCGAGGTGGTCGCCGTCGCCGCGCCGGCCGCGGAGACCGATCCGGACACCGTTCGGATCCTGGCCGGCCCCCGGATCGTCCGCCACGGCCCGCGGGGGATCCCGCTGACCCGGATCGAGTACGACCTGCTGCTCTTCCTCGCCGAGCACCCGCGCCGGGTCTTCACCCGCCGGCAACTGCTCGCCAACGTCTGGGGCTACGAGCACGCGGTGGCGCGCACCGTGGACGTCCACGTACGGCGGCTGCGTGCCAAGCTCGGCGCCGACACCCCGCTGGTGACCACCGTGTACGGCGTGGGCTACCGGCTCGCCGACGAGGCGCGGGTGCTGGTGGACCGGGAGCACTGAGCCGACGGGGACGCGCCACCCGTCGCGCCGGGTGCCCGGGGCCGGAGCCACGGTCCCGGGCACCCGGCGTCCGCGCGTCGTCCCGGCCGTGACCAGCGGCCCCGCGGTGCCACCGGCCAATGTGAACCGCCCGGGGACCCCCCGTAACCGATCATGCCGGCGGCTCTGCTGTAATCATCTGGCCTCGCACGGAGAGCGAGCGGGTGGCTGCGATGTGTTCGTCAATTGTCACATTCATGCAACGTGGCCGCCCCTTGACCCTCGCACAGGCGCCGGGAAGCATCGATGAAGCGGCGTCCCGGGCCGTGGGGAGATACCCGGACCAGCCAAGGAGGACCATGTCGGTCAGCCCCGCCTCGTCGCGCGCCGGATGGCATACGTCCCAACCCGCGGTTCCCGGTCGCCCCCCTGGCGGCCAGCGTCGCCCGGCGAACACGGCCGCACCCGTGCTCACCGTGACCCTGTCCATCCCGCTCGCCTGCGAGGAGTCCCTGACCGCACCCGCCCGCCGGCTGCTGGAGGCCGCCCGGGAGATGCTGGAACGCGGCGACGCGGTCATCTCCAGCGGCACCGGCCCGGTGGAACGCCGCCCCGACCCGGTGCCGGCCGGCCGGTCCCCGTCCCGTCCCCTCGCGCCGACCATCCCGACCCTGCACATCCTGGCCGCCTCCCGCTCGGTGCTGCGCGACGACGAGTCGCTGCCGCTGACCCGACTGGAGTTCGACCTGCTGCTGCACCTGGTCGCCCACCCGCGCCGCGTCTTCACCCGGCTGCAGCTGCTCAACGCGGTCTGGGGTTACGAGCACGCGGGCGTCCGCACGGTGGACGTGCACGTCCGCCGGCTGCGCGGCAAGGTCGGCGTGGAGGTCCCCCTGGTCACCACCGTCTACGGCGTCGGGTACCGGCTCGCCGACGACGCCCGGGTCACCATCGACCGCACCGGCTGAGCCGGCCCGGTCCGTCGCCGGCCATCTGGCCGGCCGGGCACCATGGTCGGATGCGCGTCCGTCCGATCACGCCCGAACGACTCGTCGCCGAGCTGACCGACCGGCTCGCCGGCACCCCCGCGCCGGGCCGGCTCCGGGTGGCCGTCGACGGTCCACCGGCCGCCGGCGCCGACGCGCTGGCCGCGGCGCTGGTCGACCCGCTGCGCGCCGCCGGGCGCCCGGCGCTGCACGTGCTCGCCGCCGACTTCCTCCGCCCCGCCTCGGTACGGCTGGAACACGGCCGGACCAATCCCGACGCCTACTACGAGAGCTGGGTCGATGAGACCGGGCTGCGCCGGGAGGTGCTCGACCCGGCCGGCGCGGACGGGTCGGGCCGGCTGCTCCCGTCGCTCTGGGACGCCGGCACCGACCGGGCCAGCCGGGCGGGGTACGTCGAGCTGCCGCCCGGTGGCGTGGTGCTGGTCAGCGGGGCGCTGCTGCTCGGCGGCGGGCTGCCCTTCGACGTCACCGTGCACCTGGCGCTGTCCCCGGCCGCGCTGGCCCGGCGTACCGACCCGGCGCTGCGCTGGACGCTGCCGGCCTTCACCCGGTACGCCGACGAGGTCGCTCCGGCCTCCTTCGCCGACGTGGTGGTCCGGGTCGACGACCCCCGCCACCCGGCCATGGTCGAGCCCGGGGAACCCGGCTGAGCGGATGGAGCGGGCCGGCCCCCGCGAACCGGACGACGGGGACGTCGGCGGGCGGAAAAGTCGTCGGTTTGATCCTTTCCAGGTGCGGGTAATCGCCCGGCTCACAGAGCACGGGTGATGTCACCCGGGCCACCGACGGACACGTCCGGGGCGTGACACCGCCCCGGATCGATGTGAGGCCCCACGAAAGGCAGGCAGCGATGCTCGTCCACGACACGGTAGCCACGGGCCGGTCCCAGGCGGAGATCGACCAGATCCGGCAGTCCCTGCGGTCGCGCTACGACGAGCTGACCGCCGAGTACGACCAGGCCGTGCTGCAGAGCCAGGTGCTGCGCCTGGTCGAGGTCGGCGACACCGCCGGCGACGACCAGGCCGACAGCGGCACCAAGACCGCCGAGCGGGACACCGCGCAGTCCCTGCTGCGCACCATCCTCGACCGCCGCGCGCAGTTCGAGCACGCGCTGACCCGGCTCGACGAGGGCACCTACGGGTTCTGCGAGGGGTGCTCCGCGCCGATTCCGGTGGAGCGGCTGGAGATCTTCCCGTCGGCGACCTCCTGTGTGGCCTGCAAGCAGACCCGGGAGCGGCGGGCGGCCTGAGCGCCCGCCCGAGTTGCCGGTCGGTCCGACGGGCGGTGGACTCCACCCATGGGCGAGATCAAGGTGGGCACCGCCTCGTGGACCGACCGGACGCTGCTCGACTCCGGCTGGTACCCGCAGACCGCGGACACGCCGGAGAAGCGGCTGGCGTACTACGCTCGACAGTTCCCGCTGGTCGAGGTGGACGCCACCTACTACTCGCCGCCCGCGGAGCGGACGGCGCAGCTGTGGGCGGCCCGCACCCCGTCCGGTTTCACCTTCAACGTCAAGGCGTTCAGCCTGCTGACCGGGCATCCGACCCGGGTCGGCGCGCTCTACAAGGACCTGCGCCCGGAGACGGACAAGAAGAACGTCTACCCGGACGACCTGCCGCCGCAGGCGTACGAGGAGGTCTGGACCCGCTTCCTGTCCGCCCTGGACCCGCTGGTCGGGGCGGACCGGCTCGGCGCGCTGCTGTTCCAGTTCCCGCCCTGGTTCACCATCAAGCGGGACAACAAGCAGTACCTGCTCGAGGTGACGAAGCGGTGCGCCCCGCTGCGCCCCGCCTTCGAGTTCCGGCACGCGTCCTGGTTCGACGGCGCCAACCGGGACGAGACGCTGGGCTTCCTGCGCAAGCATCACCTGGCGTACGTCTGCGTCGACATGCCGCAGGGGCACCGGTCGTCCGTGCCGCCGGTGCTGGCGGCGACCTCGGACCTGGCGGTGGTCCGCTTCCACGGGCACAGCGACAAGTGGACGAGCCGGGACATCCACGAGAAGTTCGGCTACGAGTACTCCGAGCGGGAGCTGCGGGACTGGGCGCCGAAGCTGCGCGAGCTGGCCGACGACACCGAGCAGACGCATGTGCTGATGAACAACTGCTATCGGGACTATGCACAGCGCAACGGCCAGCAGTTGCAGGCACTCCTCGCCGTGGACTGATTCACCCCGTGCGGGTGAGGTCCGCTCACCCGGCCTTCCCGCAGCATGGGCGGTGTGTGCGGTCCGTCGACCGACGCGACCGCGAGGCCGACAGGAGGTGGGCCATGACGGTGCGGGTGGTAGCGGATGCGCGCCGCGGCGGGGTGCTGCACGTGGTCGGGAGATCCGACCCGCCCCGGCGTGGCGAGCGGCCCGGTCGGTTCAGCCCGACCCGGCTCTGGCGGGGGCCCACCGGGCCGCCGCGCCGCACCGACGACCGACGCTGGGAAACCGACGCACGGGGGTGGGCAGATGGCTGAGCAGCTGATTTCCGCGGTCGAGTCCTCATTGGACAAGACGAACCTGATCCTCAAGGACATCGAGCAGGCGTACGGCTGGCCGAAGGCGCAGCGCAACCAGTCGTACGCGGCGTTGCGCACGGTGCTGCACCTGCTGCGCGACCGGCTGCCGGTGCAGCAGAGCGTGGAGTTCGCCCAGCAGTTGCCGGTGCTGGTCCGCGGCATCTACTTCGAGGGGTGGCAGCCGGAGAACGTGCCGATCAAGCTGAACCGGGACGACTTCCTCTACGAGGTCCGCCAGGGCTTCCCGTACGACGTGGAGGGCGGCACGGAGCGGGTGGTGCAGGTGGTCCTGGACACCCTGCGCCAGCACGTCACCCAGGGCGAGTGGCAGGACGTCAAGTCGCAGATGCCGAAGGACCTGAGCCGGATGATTCCCTGACCGCCGCCGTCCCGGCCCGCTCCACCCCGGTGGGGCGGGCCGTCGATGTCCGGCTCACCGGCAGGCCGGCCCGGCGGGCCAGCGAGGCGACGGCCACCGCGTCGACGATCGCCGCGCCGCCGGGGTGGTTGTTGAACTAGACGTCGACCTTCAATCTCAACGGCGTGACCTGCCGCAACGGGTGAGCCCGGGTGGGCCCCGGCGAACCGTCCGTGTCGCCGGGCGCCGACGTCTACCGTGTGGTTAGAGAAGATCGCACGTGGGGTACCACCCGCTCCACGACGAAACCCCGACGGACGACGGGGCGGCACACCCGAGGGAGCACCCATGGCACTCAACGATGACGACATGCAGACCAGCAGCGGCGGCGGCCTCGAAGGCCCGGCCGACGGCGGTGCGACCACGGGTCACCAGGACGGTGGTGCCGACGGTGGCGCGGACCGTGGCGCGGAGCGTGGCGCCGACCAAGGGGCCGACCGTGGCGCTGAGGGTCCGGCCGACGGTGGGGCGACCCCGGGTCAGCAGGACGGTGGCGCGGACGGTGGCGCCGAGGGTCCGGCCGACGGTGGCGCGACCCCTGGCCAGCGGGACGGCGGCGCCGACGGCAGCGCCGGCTGACGGATCGTCGTGACGCACATCGACCCGCCGGGCGGCCATGGCCGTCCGGCGGTTCCGTCTTCCGCCAACGCCGCCCTCGCCCGCTGCATCTCGGTGGAACCGGCGAAGTTCGCCGCCGCCCACTGGGGCAGCGCGCCGCTGCTCTCCCGGGCCGCCGAGCTGCCGAACCCGCGCGGCTTCACCGACCTGCTCAGCCCCGCCGACGCCGACGAGCTGCTCAGCCGGCGCGGTCTGCGTACCCCGTTCCTGCGGGTGGCCAAGGACGGCCAGCTGGTACCGGCGGCGCGCTACACCGGCGGTGGCGGCGCGGGCGCCGAGATCGGCGACCAGGTCCTCGACGAGAAGGTCCTGGAGCTGTATGCCGCCGGCGCGACCCTGGTCCTCCAGGGCCTGCACCGGATCTGGCCGGCGCTGGTCGACTTCGCCCTGGACCTCGGCACGGCGCTGCGGCAGCCGTTGCAGGTGAACGCCTACCTGACTCCGGCCGGCAGCCAGGGCTTCGCCACCCACTACGACACCCACGACGTGTTCGTGCTCCAGGTCGACGGCCACAAGCACTGGCGGATCCACCCGCCGGTGCTGCCCGATCCGCTGGAGAAGCAGCCCTGGGGCGGACGGGCCGACGAGGTCTCCGCCACCGCCGAGGGGACGGCCGCGCTGGACGTGGTGCTCGAACCGGGCGACGCGCTCTACCTGCCCCGCGGCTGGCTGCACAGCGCCCAGGCGCAGGAGTCCGGCTCACTGCACCTGACCGTCGGCATCCGGGCGCTGACCCGGTACGCCATGGTCGAGGAGCTGCTCGCGCTCGCCGCCGAGGACGCCCGCCTGCGTGCCGGGCTGCCCTTCGGCACCGACGTCGCCGACCCGGACGCGATCGAGCCGGAGCTGACCGAGACGGTCGAGGCGCTGCGTGACTGGCTGCTGCGGGCCGACCCCGCCGCGATCGCCGCCCGGCTGCGCAACCGGGTCTGGCTGGCCGCCCGACCCGCGCCGATCCGCCCGCTCGCCCAGGCCGCCGCCCTGGCCGCCCTGGACGCCGACAGTCGGGTGACGCCCCGCGCCGGCCTGCACTGGCAGCTCACCCCGACCGGCGACGGGAAGGTGGCGCTGCGCCTGTTCGACCGCACCATCACCCTGCCCGGCACCTGCGAGCCGGCCCTGCGCGCCGTCCTCACCGGCGAGGTCACCCGCGTCGGCGACCTCCCCGCCCTCGACGACGACGCCGACCGCGTGGTCCTCGCCCGCCGCCTCCTCAAGGAATCCGTCCTCACCCCCGCCTGACAGGGAGGATGTAGGGGTGGGGTCACCCGGTCTGGTCTGACTCACCGCCTGACCGACGATGTTGTCCTGCTGAGGATCCGTCGACCGGTTCCGGGTGGCCCCGTTCCTGCACGTCACTGGCAGGGGCGTCG
>NZ_JAPFQV010000096.1:0-18054 GCF_033804685.1 Micromonospora sp. RTP1Z1 | reverse complement strand
CCTGATCGTGAACGAGCGGTCCACCCAGAGCCGGACCGGCGCGTCGACCGCCGGGGCGGGCAGCCGGGCGACGAGGCGGTCCAGGGCGGCCCGCAGTTCGGGCAGGCCGGCGCCGGTCGCGCCGCTCACCGCGACCGCCGCCACCTCGCCCAGGGAGGTGGCGGCGATCTCGGTCCGCGCCTGCGCCAACGCCGGTCCCGGGTCGGCGAGGTCCGCGCGGGTCACCGCCAGCAGGCCGTACGACACCCCGAGCGCGTGCAGCGCGGCGAGGTGTTCGGCCGACTGGGGCATCCAGCCCTCGTCGGCGGCGACCACGATCAGCGCGGCCGGCGCCGGCCCGACCCCGGCGAGCATGTTCGGCACGAACCGCTCGTGGCCGGGTACATCGACGAATGCAATGGTGCCGCCGGAGGGCAGCGTGGTCCAGGCGAAGCCGAGGTCGATGGTCATGCCCCGGCGGCGTTCCTCGGCCCAGCGGTCGGGTTCCATCCCGGTGAGCGCCCGGACCAGGGTGGACTTGCCGTGGTCGACGTGTCCGGCGGTGGCGACGACCCACACGTCAGTCGCCCACCCGCAGGATCGCCGCCCGGATCGTCCCGTCGGCCTCCGCCGGCACGCAGCGCAGGTCGAGCAGGAGTCGGCCGTGCAGCACCCGGCCGAGCACCGGGGGCTCGCCGGTGCGCAGCGGCTCCGCGTACCGCTCGGGCAGGCTCAGCGCCCACGACTCGAGTTCGACGCCGGGGGCGCCGCCGCCGCCGACCACGGAGGCACAGGGCACCACCTCGGCCTTGCGGCCGTCGGCGCCGAGCTCGTCGCGGAGCCGCTCGGCGCGCTCGCGCAGCGCGGCCGGGCCGGCGTGCAGGGCGTCCCGGGTGGGAGTGGTCGGGGCGTGCAGGGTCGCGGCGAGGGCGGCCAGGGTGAGCTTGTCCACCCGCAACGCCCGGGCCAGCGGGTGCCGGCGCAGCCGCTCGACCAGGCCGGCGTCGCCGAGCAGCAGCCCGGCCTGCGGACCGCCGAGCAGCTTGTCGCCGCTGGCGGTGACCAGCGCTGCCCCGGCGCGCAGGGTGCTGGCCGCGTCCGGCTCGTCGGGCAGCAGCGGGTCGGGGGCCAGCAGCCCGGAGCCGATGTCGGCCACCACCGGTACGCCGAGGGTGGCCAGCTCGCGCACCGGCACGGCCGAGGTGAAGCCGGTGACCACGAAGTTCGACGGGTGCACCTTGAGTACGAAGCCGGTGTGCGGGCCGATCGCCGCCGCATAGTCGGCGCGGGTGGTGCGGTTCGTGGTGCCCACCTCCCGCAGCCGCGCGCCGGTGCTCTCCAGCAGGTCGGGCAGGCGGAATCCGTCGCCGATCTCGACCAGCTCGCCCCGGCTGACCACGATCTCCGCATCGGCGGCGAGGGCGGTGGCGGCGAGCACCAACGCGGCGGCGCCGTTGTTGACCACGTGCACGGCCGCCGCGTCGGGCACGGCGGCGGCGAGCGCGTCGAGGGTGTCCCGGCCGCGTCGGGCCCGCCGGCCGGTGCGCAGGTCCAGCTCCACGTCGGTGTGCCCGGCGGCGGCGACCATCGCCTGCACCGCGGCGGTCGACAGCGGGGCCCGACCCAGGTTGGTGTGCAGCACGACGCCGGTGGCGTTCAGCACCGCGCGGGGCGCGGGCGCCGGCAGGTCGGCCAGCGCGGCGTCGCGTACCTCGTCGGGGGTGATGTCGCCGCGGCGGGCGCGCTGCTGCGCGCGGACGATCGCGGCCTTGACCCGGTCGCGACCCAGGGTGCCGACGGCGGCGGCGAGCGTCGGGTCGGCGAGCAGCGCGTCGGTGCGCGGCACGCGCCGCCGTGGGTCGGCCGTGCCGTCGGCCATGCGTCATCTCCCTGTGCCTGCTTGGCGGAGACGGACGGGAATCGAACCCGCCTGGCCCGGGTCCCGGACCACACCGGTTTTGAAGACCGGGAGGGGCACCAGCCGCCCTAACGCCTCCACGCAGCAGTCAACCACGAACGATCTCCACTCGCCCAGTGAAGCGGCGGCGCACACCGGTGCGCACCGATTCATGGTCCCGGCGTCTCGAAGTGCGGTCGCGGTTCGCCGGGGTTCGTCGGCAGCCGGGTGAGCGGCGGCAGCACCAGCGCGACGAACGCGAGGACCCCGATGACGGTGAACGGCAGTGTGTAGCTCTTGCCGCTCGCGTCGTAGAGCAGTGCGGTGAGCAAGGGACCCACCACTCCCCCGATGCTCCAGGCCACGATCATCGCACCGTAGATGGCCCCGGCGTTCGGGGTGCCGAAGTAGTCCGCGGCCGTGGCCGGCATGGTGCCGAAGCCGCCGCCGTAGGCGAGGTAGATGAGGGCGGCGAGGACCGCGAACAGCCAGAAGGCGGAGGCGTGCGGCAGGATCAGGAAGCAGATTCCCTGCAGGGCGAGCATCCCGAGGAAGGCCGTCATCCGCCCGATCCGGTCGGAGAGCCACGCCCAGATCACCCGCCCGCCACCGTTGAACAGGCCGAGGACGCCGACCAGGCCGGCAGCGGTCGCGGCGCTCACGTCCGCGATCGACTGTGCGGCGTCCGCGGCCTGCGAGATCAGCGCGATCCCGCAGGTCACGTTGAGGGTGAGGATCAGGGTGAGCAGATACCACTGCCGGGTGCGGACCGCCTCACCGAAGGTGTAGACGCGGGTGCCCGCGACGGCGCGACCCCCGGTCGCCGGGGTGAAGCCGGGCACCTGGTACCCGGCGGGTGGGTCGCGGAAGAAGGACGCCCCCAGCAGCACCGCGACCAGGTACGCGATACCCAGCGGCAGGAACACGCTGGTCTTGTGGCTGGTTCCGGCGAGCAGCGCCTTCGCCACCGGGGCGGTGATGACCGCGCCGAAGCCGAACCCGGCCACGGCGATGCCGGTGATCAATCCGCGCCGGTCCGGGAACCACTTGCTGAGCATCGCGATCGGCGTGATGTACGCCGCGCCGAGTCCGATGCCGCCCAGCAGGCCGTAGGTGAGCAGCAGCAGCCACAGCTGGTCGCTCGACCTCACCAGCGAGGCGAGCATGATCCCGACGCCGTACAGGATTCCGCCGCCGAGCGCGACGGCCCGTGGTCCGCGACGGTCCTGGATGCGACCGCCGATCAGGCTGCCGATGAAGATGGTGCCGATCGCCACCTCGAACGGCAGCACCACCTCGGTCTTGCTCCACCCGAACTCGGCCTGCAGCGGCTTGTTGAACACGCTCCAGGCGTAGACGGCGCCGAGTGCGAGCTGAACCAGCACGGCGGCGACCACGAGGCCCCACCGACCCCGCGTCGGTTTTCGGTTTCCCCGCGAACCCGCGGCTGTTGTGGCCATGAGCTGAACCCCCGTATCGGCTCATGGGCCCGGCGCCTGCTACCTGCCTATTCGCGATGCGGGCCGGCGCCCGGCCCGGATGGTTTCTGGCGCTGGCGGTCCCGCTGTGGGACGACCGTGTACTTCGGGTCCTTCGCCGAGGCCACACCACCGCGGAAGATGCCGAACCGGGTGCAGACGGCCGCAGCCAACAGCGCCCCGCCGGAGAGCGCGGAGACCGCCCGGCTGCGCCGGCCGACCAGCGCGCCGGCCGCCCCAGCGGCGGTCAGCGCCCGGCCGGCGCGCAGCAGCCGGCCGGCGGTGCCGACCGCGTACGGCTCGCTGAGCAGTCCGAGCCGGTTCTCCACCCGGTGCGAACCCCACAGCTCCAGGGCCGCGCCAGCCACCGCGAGCCGGCGTGCCGGGCCGGCCTGCGCCGGCGGCGCGGCGATCAGCCCGACGCCGGCGCCGCTGGCCAGGGCGCTGCCCGCGAAGATGGTCGGCAGTTCCGGGTACGCCTCGTGCCAGGACGGCACCGCCGTGTCGGCGAGCAGCACCCCGGTGTACGTGGCCAGTGCGGGCGCGGTCGTCGCGGCGAGCAGCCCGGCGGCCTGCCCGACCGGCGGCAGCACCCGCCGGGCGAACCCGAGCACGCCGCGCTCCGGCAGCCAGGGCGCGGCCTCGGCGATCGCGGCGACGCCGGCGGCTGGACCGAACACGGTGAGGATCCAGGTGCCGACCGACATCGGCGAGGTCAGCTTGGCCACCCGCAGCATGTGGTGGAAGCGGCTCGGCTTGCCGAGGTCGTTGATGAGGAAGTAGGCGCTGGCGCTGACCGCGGCCAGGGAGGTGACCCGGCCGGCCCGGCGCAGCGCCGGCCGCCCGGTGAGCTGCCCGCCGGCCGCCAGCAGGGACGACCCGGCGGCCAGGCCCCCCGTGAAGAGGTACGCGGCGATGTCCCACTTCCACACCGGCGCCTTGAGGACGGGCCGGCCGTAGTAGGAGGTGAACTCGGCGGGCGGGACGGTGAGCTGCTCCCCGCCGCCGCCCTTGCGGCCGCGGCGGCGCGGCCGCTCGACCGGTTCGACGTCGCGCGGCGGGTGCGGTGCCAGGCGGGCCTCCGCCGCCGCGGTGCCGTTCAGCTGCCCGCCCGGCGCCGGGCTCACCTTGGCGCCGTGGCCGGGCCGCGGGCCCGGCCCGCCGAGACGCTCGGGGCCCTCGGCGGCGAGCCGCTCGCGGAAGCGGCGGAACAGGGCGCCCACGGGGGCGCGGTCCGGACTCACGACGAACCTCCGACGAACGCGGCGACGGCAGCCGCCACCATGGCCAGCGCGGCCAGGCCGGCCCGCTGGTACATCTTCGGCAGGTCCCGGGTGGTGACCACCGGGTCCGGCGGCAGGCCGTACACCTCCGGCTCGTCGAGGAGCAGGAAGAACGCGCCGTCCCCGCCGACGCCGTCGCTCGGGTCGTGGCCGTAGAGGCGGGCCTCCGGAACGCCCCGCTCGTGCAGCGTGGCGACCCGCTGGGCCGCCCGCTCGCGCAGCTCGTCCAAGGGCCCGAACTGGATCGACTCCGTCGGGCAGGCCTGCGCGCAGGCCGGGGTCATGCCCGCGCCGAGGCGGTCGTAGCAGAGCGTGCACTTCCATGCCCGACCGTCGCCCTTGCGCTGGTCGATGACGCCGTACGGGCAGGCGGAGATGCAGTAGCCGCAACCGTTGCAGATGTCCTCCTGCACCACCACGGTGCCGAACTCGGTGCGGAACAGCGACCCCGTCGGGCAGACGTCCAGGCAGGCGGCGTGGGTGCAGTGCTTGCAGACATCCGACATCATCAGCCAGCGGAAGTCGGTACGCGATTCCTCGCCGGTACCCCGGCCGGGCGGCTGGGCACCCGGCATGCCGAGGAACTCCGGCCCGGCGGCCATCCGCGCGGCGACCAGCGGCTGCCCCGGCGGCACGCCGGGATTGGTGCCGGTGTCGTTGCCCACCTGGGCGGCGATCGCCGCGGTGGCCGGGCTCACCGTCGCCCCGGTCGGATTGCCCTCGAACGGCGGGGTGCGGTGCCCGGCCGGGCGGGGCTGCTCGATGAAGGCGACGTGCCGCCAGGAGTTGGCGGTCAGCGCGCCGGTGTTGTCGTACGACATGCCGAGCAGATCGAAGCCGGACGCCGGGACGTCGTTCCACTCCTTGCAGGCCACCTCGCACGCCTTGCAGCCGATGCAGACGCTGGTGTCGGTGAAGAAGCCGACCCGCGGCCCGGCCTCCGACCAGCCGGCGTCCGGCGCCGGATCGAGCGGGCCGTAGAGGCTGTTGGCGTCAGGCATCCCCGCCCCCGTCCTGCGCCGCCTCGGCGGACCGCTTCCCGGTGTTGCCGGCCGCGTGCTGCCCGGCGGCCGCGTCGGTGGTGACGATCGGCACCTGCCGGTCGGCGGTCATCCCGGCCCGGCGCTGGTAGTCACCCACCAGGTCGAGCAGGGCGGGACCGGTGGGCCGCCGGCCGGGCCGGACGTCACAGGTGCCGACCTTGCTCTCCTGGATCAGCACGTTCGGATCCACGGTGATGCCGAACAGGTCGTTGGCCGAGTCACCGGTGACCAGCCCCTCGCTGCCGAAGTGGTACGGCAGCCAGAGCTGGTGGATCACCCGGCCGTCCACCCGCAGCGGCGTGAGCCGGTCGGTCACCAGCACCCTCGCCTCGATCACCGCCCGACCGCTGACCAGGTGCGCCCAACCCAGGTGCTCCAGCCCCGCCTCGGCGGCCAGCTCCGGGGAGACCTCCACGAACATCTCCGGCTGCAACTCGGCCAGCGGCCGCACGGTACGGCTCATCCCGCCGGCGGTGTGATGCTCGGTGAGCCGGCTGACCGTGAAGACGTGCGGGAAGACCTCGCTGTGCGCCTCCGGCGGGCTGGGGTTCATCCGGTTGACCGGGTGGTGGTACACCTTGCGGGCCGGGTTGGCCTGCTGGCCGTACATCGGGTTGCGCATCGGGGACTCGGCCGGCTCGTAGTGCGTCGGCAGCGGCCCGTCGAGCACGCCGCTCGGCGCGTACAGCCAGGCCTTACCGTCGCCCTGCATGACGAACGGGTCGTCGCCGGCGATGCCCTCCGGCCCGGAGGCGTCCTTCGGCGGCCGGTACGTCGGCGGCTTGGTCTTCTCGAAGTCCGGCACGTCGTACCCGGTCCACTCGCCCTTCTCCGGGTCCCACCAGACGTACTTCTTCCGCTCGCTCCACGGGCGACCCTGCGGATCGGCGGAGGCTCGGTTGTAGAGGGTCCGGCGGTTCGCCGGCCAGGCCCAGCCCCACTCGGCGGCGACCCAGTCCTGCTCGTGCCGCGACTTGCGGCGGGCGGCCTGGTTGACCCCGTCGGCGTAGACGCCGCTGTAGATCCAGCAGCCGATCGCGGTCGAGCCATCGTCACGGGCCTCGGCGAATCCGCCGAGCGGGCGGCCGGTGGCCACGTCGTAGCCGTTGATCTCGCGCAACACCGCCTCCGCGCTCGGCTCCGCCTTGTCACCGTGCGTCGGGTAGTCCCAGGCGAGGTCGAGCAGCGCCCGGTCCCGGGGCTTGTTGGAGCCGGCCAGCTTCTCCCGCAGCACGCGGCCCAGGTGGTAGAAGAACCACAGCTCGGAGCGACAGTCGGCCGGCGGGTCGAGGGCCTTCTCCCGCCACTGCAGCAGCCGCTGGGTCTGGGTGAAGGTGCCCTCCTTCTCCACATGCGACGCGGCCGGCAGGAAGAAGACCTCGGTCCGGCACTCCTCCGGCACGATCTCGCCGGTGGCGATCTCCGGGCTGCTCTTCCAGAACGTCGCGCTCTCGATCAGGAACAGGTCGCGGACGACCAGCCAGTCGAGGTTCGCCATGCCCAGACGCTGGGCCTTGCCATGCGCCGAGCCGACCGCCGGGTTCTGACCGAGCAGGAAGTAGCCCTTGACCTTGCCGTCGATCATGTTCAACACCTGCTGGTACGTCCCGTGGTCGCCGGTCATCCGGGGCAGGTAGCCGTAGCAGAAGTCGTTCTCCGGCGTCGCCGCGTCACCCCAGTAAGCCTTGAGCAGGCTGGCCGCGAAGGCCCGCGAGTTGCCCCAGAAGCCTTTCTGCCCGGGGTGCCGGATGCTGTCCACCCACTCGTCGAAGGTCGGGTGGTCGGCGTGGTGCGGCATCGGCAGATAGCCGGGCAGCAGGTTGAACAGCGTCGGAATGTCCGTCGACCCCTGGATGCTGGCGTGCCCGCGCAGCGCGAGGATGCCGCCGCCCGGGCGACCCACGTTGCCCAGAAGCAGCTGGATGATCGCGCCGGTGCGGATGTACTGCACCCCGACGCTGTGCTGCGTCCAGCCGACCGAGTACACCAGCGCGCCGGTCCGCTCCCGGCCGGAATTCTCCGTCCAGGCGCGGGCCAGTTCCAGGAACTTCTCCTGCGGGATGCCGCAGACCCGCTCCACCATCTCCGGCGTGTAGCGGGAGAAGTGCCGCTTGAGGATCTGGTAGACGCAGCGCGGGTGCTGCAACGTCTCGTCCCGCTGGGTCTCCCCCCGCACCGGCGCGCCGTGCGACTCGTGCCGCATGCCGGAGGCGCTGTCCCGCTCCTTGCCGGTGCCCTTGATCCCGGCCTGCCCCTCATGCCCCTGATACTGCCAGCTGGTCTGGTCGTACGAGGTGGTCTCCGGGTTGTAGCCGGAGAACAACCCGTCCAGGTCCTCGGTGTCGACGAACTGCTCGCTGACGATGGTCGCCGCGTTGGTGTACGCCAGCACGTACTCCCGGAAGTCCAGCTCGTTGTCCAGGATGTACCGCACCACGCCGCCGAGCAGCGCAATGTCGGTGCCCGCCCGGATCGGCAGGTACGTGTCGGCGAGCGCGCTGGTCCGGGTGAACCGAGGGTCGACGTGGAAGACCTTGGCGCCACGGGCCTTGGCCTCCATCACCCACTGGAACCCCACCGGATGCGCCTCGGCCATGTTGGAGCCCTGGATGACGATGACGTCAGAGTGGATCAGGTCCTGCTGGAAGTCCGTCGCGCCGCCGCGACCGAAGCTGGTCCCCAGACCGGGGACGGTGGCGGAGTGTCAAATACGGGCCTGGTTCTCGATCTGCAGTGCCCCCATCGCCGTGAACAGCTTCTTGATGAGGTAGTTCTCCTCGTTGTCCAGCGTCGCCCCGCCCAGGCTGGAGATGCCCAGCGTCCGGTGCAGCGGCCGGCCGGCGGCGTCGACGTCCTCCCAGGTCTCGTCGCGGGCGGCGAGGACCCGGTCGGCGATCATGTCGAGCGCGACGTCGAGCTCCAGGTCCTCCCACTCGGTGCCGTACGGCCGGCGGTAGCGGACCGTGGTCTGCCGCAGCGGGCTTTTGACCAGGCTCTTGCTGGCGGAGCCCTTAGGGCAGAGCCGCCCGCGGGAGATCGGGCTGTCCGGGTCGCCCTCGATCTGGGTGACCTGGCCATCCTTGACGAACACCCGCTGCCCGCAGCCCACTGCGCAGTACGGGCAGACCGAGCGGGCCATGCTGTCGGCGGTCTCGGTGCGGGCGCTGAGGCCGGCCGAACGGACGGACTGCGCCGCAGCGCCCCGGCCGAGCGGGTCGGTGCCGGTGAGCTGCCGGTAGACCGGCCAACCCTCGATGAAGGTCCGGAGACCCAACCCGAACACCCCCTCCCCGCAGGCGGAAGCTGACCTTCTGAACATAGGCCAGCGGTCGGGCGACCGCGACTCGAGTGCCAGATCATTCTTCCGGCCTTCCGGGGTGCACAGACAACGGCGCCCCGGCCAGATGACCGGGGCGCCGCTGGGCGTCGGTGTGCAGGTCGCCTCTCGGCGAGTGGCACGACGCGGCTCCAGCCGAACGGTATTCCGCGAAGGCATTTTAGGTGAGGCCCGGGGACACTGGACACACCGACGCTCTGCACAACGATGCCACCCCGGCCGGTGTTCCGGCACCCCCGGTGAGCGCTGTCACGCGTGACTTGCGCTTTGGGGCTGGGGCGACCGTCCGCTGGTCGCGGTCTTTTCTGCGGTACGTGGACATGCCGCTGGCCGGCACCCCTTGTTTCGGGGTGCCGGCCAGCGGCTTGTCACGCGTGTGCGGTTGTCAGCTGTTCCAGTACTGGGCGACGAGGTCGGCGGCCTGCTGCTCCCACTGGGCGTAGGCGTCCGGGTAGGCCGACACCTGCACCGTCTGCGCGGCCTGCGTCAGCGGCATGTCCTGCCACCCGTCGACCTGCTTCAGACCCTTCTCGAACGCCATCGTCGCGTACCCGGGGTCGGTGATCTGCTCCGGCGTACCCCAACCCGAGGTCGGACGCTGCTGGAACAGACCCAGCGAGTCATGGTCGTTGGCGTCACCCAGATGACCCAGGTTCTCCAACTTCGACTCCTGCAAGCTCGTGGCGATCGAGATGACCGCGGCCCGCTCCGGCAGACCCGCCTTCTTCGTCGCCGCGATGATCGCCTTCACATTCCCGGTCTGCTCACCGTTCAGCGTGATCTTCGACTGGGCGCCCTGCACACCATGCGGAATCAGCTTGCCCATGTCCGGCTTGTCAGCCTGCACCGCGGCGGCCTTACCAGCCACCGGGCCCGTGTCGGCGTGAGCGGCGATCGGACCAGCGAACACACCACCGGTAAACGCCAGACCAGCAACACCCAGCACGCTCTTACGCAGAATCGAGTTCATCACGAAGCTCCTCGGGGGGTTGGCGCACATCCGACGGGGGTCGGGACATGCGCAAGCACCACGTCAGGCGCCCACAAGCTCAAAGGGGGGAAAGTCTCTGCCCGGTCCGACCGCGGGGCGGGGGCCTCTTCACGGCGCCGGGACCATGTGTAACGACCGCCGGCCCGCCATCATTCCGGGGCCCGTCCACCAGCCCGTCGAGCGGGCCAGGTACTCGGTCGCACGTGATATGTAACGACCCCCGGCCCCCCACCATTCCGCCGCCAGCATGCCACCGGTCACACCCCGAAACCGACACCCCGCCACCACACCACCCGAGGGCGCCGCCCAGAACCGGACAACCGACACCAGAGACCCGACCCGCCGGCAACCACACCCACCAGACCCTGACCGCCCCGAGCCGGACACGGCGGACCACACCCCCCACCGCAACCACCCACGAACCCGGCCGACCGGAGGCGGCCTCAGGATGGAGGTGCCACGGGGAAAGACCGAAGCCGGAGCAGAGCGGGCAGCCAGGATGGCGTTACCCTGACACCATGCAGGCGCTCTCCCCCACGACGACCCCGGTGGCCCAGCTGGCCCGACCGGGTCGCCCCGCCGTGGTGGCCCGCACCCTCGCCGAGCTGACCGGCCCCACCCGGGGCGTCGTCGAGCTGCCGGTACGGCTGATGTGGAGCAGCGAGCGCGCGTTCGACCTGGGTGACCCGGATGACCTGCTCTGGATGTACGAGAACGTGCTGCGCGAGACGACCCGCACGGACGACCTCCGGGCGCTGATCAACGGCCGGACGCTGCGTCGGGTGTGGCGGCGGCTGAACCTGCCGCGCGGCGTACGGGTGGCGTGGGAGAGCCGGCACCGCGGCCTGCGTACCGCGTGACCCGGTGTCCGTGAGTCAGCCCCGCGTGCCCCACCTGCACGAGTTCTACCGGGAGGTGGCCCGGGTGGCCCTCACGGCCGCCGGGCCGCACCGCTTCGTGCTGGGCGGCGGGGTGGCGTGGGCGGCGCACGGCTTGGTCACCCGCCCGACGGAGGACGTGGACCTCTTCGCCGACGTGGAGGGGGCGGCCGCGGCGGCGGCGGCCGGGGTGCGTGCGGCGCTGGAGCGGGCCGGCTACGAGGTGGTGGACGCCGACCCGGCCAGTGAGCTCGGTGAGCTGTTCGACGGGTTCGACCGGGACATGCGGGACTTCGTGGTGAGCCGGGACGGCCGGCAGATCCGGTTGAGCCTGGCCCGCCTCGACCGGTACCGGAGTCCGGTGGTGATGGACCTCGGCCCGGTGATGGACGTCCGCGACCTGATCGCGAACAAGACGGCCGCGCTGGTCAATCGGCGCGAGGTGCGCGACTACATCGATGTGTCGTCGGCGCTGGACCACTACGCCGTGGCGGAGCTGCTGGACCTGGCCCGCCAGGTCGACCCGGCGCTGGACCTGGACGACGTCCGCGCCGCCGGCCGCTACCTGGACCAGGTGCCGGACCGCCGCTTCGCGCGCTACGGGCTCGACGCGGCCCAGGTGGCGCAGGTGCGCCGTCGGATGGCCGCCTGGCCCCGCTGATGGTCGCAGGCCATCCCGGCGGGTGGCCTCGGCCCACTGCGGGCAAGAGGTGGGAACGACGGCGGGGTGGCCGGCGTGTTACGCGCGGGCGACCGTTGACGCTGGGGTTGTGAAACACCTCGGGCCAATGTGGCAGGAGTGACGGCGGCTCGTTATGGTGCGCAACGGTGCCCACGAGGCGCCTCCACCCCCATGGAAAGGCACGGCATGACCTCATCCTCCGGCGCCTCGCGCCGCCAGGTGCTCGCCGTCGCGGCCGCCGCCGCGACCGCCCCCCTGATCGCCGGCGCCCCGGCCCGGGCGGCCGAGTCGAAGGGCCCGAAGACCTGGGACCTGACCGTCCTGGGCACCTCGGACACCCACGGCAACGTCTACAACTGGGACTACTACAAGGACGCCGAGTTCGACGACAGCAGGCACAACGATGTCGGCGTCGCCAAGCTGGCCACCCTGGTCAACCAGATCCGCGCCGAGCGCGAGGGCAAGGCCACGCTGGTGCTCGACGCCGGCGACACCATCCAGGGCACCCCGCTGGCCACCTACTACGCCAAGCAGGAGCCGATCACCACCACCGGTGAGACGCACCCGATGGCCAACGCGATGAACGTGCTGAAATACGACGCCGTCACGCTGGGCAACCACGAGTTCAACTACGGCCTGCCGCTGCTGGCGCAGTGGATCGGTCAGCTCGGCTTCCCGGCCCTGGCCGCGAACGCGATCAACGAGGCCACCGGCAAGCCCGCCTTCCTGCCGTACGTGATCAAGAAGGTCGCCCTCGGCGGCTACGACTCCCCGACCATCAATGTCGGCATCCTCGGCCTGACCAACCCGGGCGTGGCGATCTGGGACAAGGCCAACGTCGAGGGCAAGCTGGTCTTCGCCGACATGATCGCCACCGCCGCCAAGTGGGTGCCGGTCATGCGCGAGCGCGGCGCCGACCTCGTCATCATCTCCGCCCACGGCGGCGACAGCGGCACCTCCAGCTACGGCCCGGAGCTGCCGAACGAGAACCCGGTCGCGCTGATCGCCCAGCAGGTCTCGGGCATCGACGCGATCCTGTTCGGCCACGCGCACAACGAGGTCGTGCAGAAGTTCGTCACCAACGCCGCCACCGGCGCGCAGGTGCTGACCGCCGAGCCGTCCAAGTGGGGCCAGCGGCTCACCCGGATGGACTTCACCGTCGCCAAGGTCAAGGGCCGGTGGCAGGTGGTCAGCAAGTCCGCCACCATGCTGAACACCAACACCGTGGTCGAGGACCCGGCGGTGCTGGCGGCCGTACGCGGACAGCACGCCAAGACGGTCAACTACGTCAACCAGGTCGTCGCCCAGTCCAGCGTGGAGCTGTCCGCCGCCGAGTCGCGGTACAAGGACACCCCCATCCTGGACTTCATCAACCAGGTCCAGACCGAGGTGGTCACCACGGCGCTCGCCGGCACCGCGTACGCGGGCCTGCCGGTGCTGTCCATCGCCGCCCCGTTCAGCCGTACCGCCGTCTTCCCGCAGGGTGACGTGCGGATCCGCGACGTCGCGGGCCTGTACGTCTTCGACAACACCCTCGAGGCCGTGGTGCTCGGCGGCGCCGAGGTGAAGGCGTACCTGGAGTACTCGGCGAAGTACTTCGTCACGCTCCCGGTGGGCGCGGCGGTCGACCCGAACACGATCAGCGACCCGGCCGTGCCGGACTACAACTACGACGTGATCTCCGGCGTCGACTACGACATCGACATCTCGAAGCCGGTTGGGCAGCGGATCACCCGCCTGGTCCTGCCGGGCACCGACACCCCGGTCGCCGCGGACGCGCAGTTCGTCATCGCGGTGAACAACTACCGGCGCAGCGGTGGCGGCAACTTCCCTGGCATCGTGAAGACCCAGGTCTACAACCAGCAGCAGGAGATCCGCCAGCTGCTGATCGACTGGGCGCAGGCCAAGGGCGTGATCAACCCGGCCGACTTCTTCGTACCGAACTGGAAGCTGGTCCGCGAGGGCGTGCCGGTCTTCTGATCCGTACCGTGCGACGGGCCGTGGGTTGCCACCCGCGGCCCGTCCGCGTCTCAGCCGCCCGGGCCGAGGCGCAGGTTCCACTCGTCGGGGCTGCCGGCCGGCTCGGGCCGGTCCCGGCGGGGTTCGGTCTCGGTGAACTCGACCCGTTCGTCGGGGCGGACCCGCGGCGGCAGCTCGCCGAAGCGCACGTGCCGCAGGAACGCGTACTCGTCCTCGGTGAACGGCTCGGCCTGCTCGCCCATACCCGCATTGTGCGGCCGCCGTCCCACCGTCGCATCAACCTGACGGTCGCGGGTAAGCCGCCGCGACGGCCGTCGGCGACGAGGCGGAGGACAAACCATGCGCGCGGTACGGATGACCGCTCCCGGGGCGCTGGAACAGGTCGAGGCGCCCGGGAACCGCGCCGCGGTGTACGGGATCATCGGCTGCGGCCGCTGCCGCGCCTGCCTGCGCGGGCTGGAGAACCAGTGTCGGGTGGTGGCGGTGGGTGGCATCGGGCTCAGTCGCGACGGCGGGCTGGCCGAGCACGTGGTGGTGCCGGCGTCCCGGCTGCTGCACGTCGGCGACCTGGAGCTGGAGCAGGCCGCCCCGCTCACCGACGCCGGGCTGACCCCGTACCACGCGGTGGAGCTGGCCCGGCCGAACCTGCGCCCCGGCACGTCCTGCGTGGTCATCGGGATCGGCGGCCTCGGGCACATGGCGGTGCAGATCCTGGTCGCCACCACGGCGGTACGGATCATCGCGGTGGACACCAGCATGGCCGCGCTGGACCTGGCCACCCGGCTGGGCGCCCACGAGGTGGTGCCGGCCGGACCGGACACGGTCGAGCGGATCCGGGCCCTCGTCGGCCCCCCGCCGGACGGAGCGGACGTGGTGCTCGACTTCGTCGGGGCGGACCCCACCCTCACCACCGCCCGCCAGGTCGTCGCCACCGGGGGCCGGGTGATGCTGGTCGGCCTCGCCGGCGGGACGCTGCCCGTCCGGCCCGTCGCCGACGAGCCGCCCACCCTGCCGCTGGAGACCAGCGTGGAGGTCCCGTTCTGGGGCACCCGGGCCGAGCTGCAGGAGGTGATCGCGCTGGGCCGCGTCGGGCTGCTCCAAGCCGACGTGCAGACCTTCCCGCTGGAGCGAACGCCGGAGGCGTACGACCTGCTGCGGCGGGGCGAGATCCACGGGCGGGCGGTGATCGTCCCCTGAGGAGGTCAGGAGCGCGGGGAGGCCTCCGTCCGCGCCGCGGCGATGGGCCTCGACGGGACCGGCGGCAGGCGGTCCAGCAGCGCCAGGGCCGCCCGGACCGGCCTGCGGGTGAGGGTCTCGTCGAAGCTGGCCCGTCCCTGGCAGAACCGGACGAACATCCGCCAGCCGGCCGGGGTGGCCAGCAGCCCGTGGAAGACGTCCGGTCGCCGCTCGAAGACCTCCAGCAGCCGCTGCCCGGCCCGCATGGACGGCGCCAGGAGCCGCTCGACCTCCCGGTCGTAACGGTCCGGGTCGCCCTCGGCCACCGCCGCGCCGGCCAGCCGCCCGGACCGCAGCGCGTAGCTGATCCCCTCCCGGCTCCACGGCTCCAGCAGCCCCGCGGCGTCCCCGGCGACCAGCACCCGACCGCGGCGCACCGGCGAGTCCGCCGCCCGGCAGCGGGTCAGGTGACCCGAGTCGTGCTCCGCGGTCACCCCGGCGAGGCCCAGCCGGTCGACGAAGTCGCGCAGGTAGGCCCGGGTCCGCTCCCCCTCGCCCCGGGCGGCGATCACCCCGACCGTGAGCCGGTCGCCCTTCGGGAAAACCCAGGCGTAGGACCCGGGGACCGGCCCCCAGTCCAACAGCAGCCGGCCCCGCCAGCGTTCCTGCTCGTCCGGTGGCACCGGTAGCTCCAGCTCCAGGCCGAGGTCGACCTGCCGGTACCGGACGCCGACGTGCCGGGCGGTGACCCCGGAGGAACCGTCCGCGCCGATGACCGTCCGGGCCCGTACGGTCTGACCGTCGGCCAGTCTGAGGCGTACCTCGTCCGGGTCCTGCTCGACGGCGCGGACGGCGACGCCCTCGCGGACCTCGGCCCCGGCGGCGACCGCGGCGGCCCGCAGCCGCTCGTCGAACTCCTCCCGACGGACCATCGCCACCAGCGGCCCCGCGGCGTGCCGGCGGGTGAAGCCGCGTCGCCCGTCCCGGGTGAACGTCACCCGGTCGACGCGGTCGTGCACCGGCACCTCGATCCGGTCGGTGACGTCGGCCAGCGACGTGCCGATCAGTCCGCCTCCGCAGGTCTTGTAGCGGGGATGGGTGGCGCGCTCGACGACCAGCGTGCGGACCCCGGCGCGGGCCGCGGCGTGCGCCGCGGAGAGCCCGGCGGGGCCGGCTCCGACGACGGCGAGATCCCAGACGATCACGGGTACAGCCTAGGCCACGGCCCGGCGGGCACGCCCGGCGTGACTCCCCGATCGGGTGGGTATCAACGGACACCTGCGGGGTAACCGCCGGGCGCAGGCCGCCCGGCGATTGGGCGGGTCACGCCGAGGAGGAATGCCATGCAGCAGGTACAACTGTCGGAGGTCGAGGCACGGGTGTACCAGGCGGTAACCGCGCTGGAAGCCCGGGGGCACGTCCCCTACCCCGACCTGATCGCGCAGGAGACCGGGATGAGCCAGGAGGAGCTGCGCGCGCCGCTGCACATGCTCACCGAGAAGAACCTGTTGCACCGGGAGGACTCCCCGATGGCAGGGCTGGACTTCGGGCCGCGGTGGTGTGCTCGCCAAATGGCGTGACGCCCGCCGTTGCCCCTCGGGGGCCCGCGTAGCGATCAGGAATACGTGATCGACGGTCTTCGGGGGGGCACCATGAGCACGGACCGGTCGTCGGCACCGGCCGACACCGGCGGGTACGACGAGCGGAAGCGCTGGCAGGCGCTCGGCGTCGGCCTGGTCGCCGCCTTCATGACGCTGCTCGACGTCAGCATCGTCAACGTCGCTGTGCCGTCGATGGACCGCGCGCTCGGCGCGACGCCCAGCGACCTGCAGTGGGTCCTCTCCGGGTACGCGCTCACCTTCGGGCTGGTGCTGGTGCCCGCCGGACGGTTCGGCGACGCCCGGGGCCGGCGGACCGCCTTCGTCGTCGGGGTGGCCCTGTTCACGCTGACCAGCGCGTTGGCTGGGCTGGCCCAATCGCCGGAGTGGCTGGTCGCCGCCCGGCTGGTGCAGGGCGCCGCGGCCGGCGTGGTCAATCCGCAGGTGAGCGGCCTGATCCAGCAGTTGTTCCGCGGCGCGGAACGCGGCCGGGCGTTCGGGCTGCTCGGCGCCACCATCGGCATCTCCACCGCGGTGGGACCGCTGCTCGGCGGCCTGCTCATCCAACTCGGCGGGGAGCAGGAGGGCTGGCGCTGGGTCTTCTTCGTCAACGTGCCGGTGGGCATCGTCGCGGTGCTGCTCGGCTGGCGGCTGCTGCCGGCCCGCCCCACCGGCCAGCAGGACCGACACCGCCTCGACCCGGTCGGGGTACTGCTGCTCGGCATCGGGGTGACCCTCGTGCTGCTGCCGTTGGTGCAGCGCGAACAGTGGCACACGCCGTGGAAGTGGGCGCTCATCCCGGCCGGCCTGGCCTTCCTGGTCGGCTTCGGCCTGTGGGAACGGTGGTACGCCCGGCACCGGCCGCCGCTGTTCGACCTGGGGCTGTTCGGGCTGCGCTCGTACACCCTCGGGGCGCTCATCGCGCTGCTCTACTTCGGCGGGTTCACCGCCATCTTCTTCATCTTCACCCTGTACCTGCAGAACGGTCTCGGCTACAGCGCCCTCGTCGCCGGCCTGGCGATCACCCCGTTCGCGTTGGGCTCCGCGGCCGCGTCGGCCGTCGGCGGCCGGGTCGTCAACCGGTACGGACGGCCGCTGGTCGCCATCGGCCTGCTCGTGGTGGTGATCGGGCTCATGGCCACGGTCTGGGTGCTGCGCGGCTCACCAACCGGCTCGGTGCCGCTGCTCACCGCGGTACCGCTACTGCTGGCCGGGCTGGGCAGCGGCCTGGTCATCGCCCCGAACCAGACGCTCACCCTGTCCGAAGTGCCGGTGCCGCACGCCGGCAGTGGGGCGGGCATGCTGCAGACCGGTCAGCGGATCGGCTCGGCGGCCGGCATCGCGGCGGTCGGGTCGTTGTTCTTCACCTCGCTGGCCAGCAGCCGGGGCGACTGGTCGACCGCGTTCCGGCACTCCCTGCTGCTGGCCACCGGCATCATCGCGCTCGCGCTGGTGGCGGCGCTGATCGACATCGCCGGCGGTCGTCGCGGGTCGGACCAGGGTTCCTGCCGGCGGTCGTCGAGTGGCTGACCGCGCGCGCCGACGAGGCGGAGTGAGCGAAAGGGCCCCCTCCCCGAGCGGGGAGAGGGCCCTTTCGCATACGTGTGTCAGCTGTTCCAGTGCTGGGCGACGAGGTCGGCGGCCTGCTGCTCCCACTGGGCGTAGGCGTCCGGGTAAGCCGACACCTGCACCGTCTGCGCGGCCTGCGTCAGCGGCATGTCCTGCCACCCGT